>CAZKFK010000025.1:0-8593 GCA_964552095.1 Candidatus Woesearchaeota archaeon
ACTAATTAAATCATACTTATCAGATAAATTTAAAAGATAAAATTCATATAATATACCATGACAGATTACAAATGCTTTTTTTGCGGAAAACAAGTAAATGAAAAATCCTTGAAAAATAGGTTTTCTTGTCCTAACTGCGGCGCTAAAGTATTTTTCAAGCCAAGAACTGCCGCCAAAAAAGTGAAAGCAATTTAAATCTCAGATAAACTAAAAAATGGAAAAGAAACCAAGTGTTGAAGAGCTGCAGATGATTGAACAGGCTGTACAAAATCTGGCTTTGCAGAAACAACTCTTTCAAGTCGAGCTTTCAGAGACTGACAGCGCTCTCGAAAATCTGAAAGAAGTCAAGGGAGAGGTCTATAAGATAGTTGGAAACTTGATGTTCAAGGCAGAGAAAGAGCCTTTGAAAAAAGAACTTGAAAGGAAGAAACAGATCCTTGATTTGAGGATAAAGGCGATAGAGAAGCAGGAAGAGGAATTGAACAAAAAAAGCCTTAAGACCCGTGAAGAGATAATCAAGAACGAGAAGTGATTCTATATCTTGCTGACCTTGTCATCAGACACGGGCAAGTTGATTTTGCCATATCGTTATTGAATTTTTTAGTTGCTAAGGTTGTGCTGATGCACTTAGCAATTTGAATTAATGCGCTTCTTTTAATATATAAAGAAAAAACTTTTTGCTGAGATTTTGTGATTTTTATGAGAAATTTATCTATTTTAAAGCATATAAAATATCAACAAAAAGTTTATAAATTGACTTCTTTTCTATTAATCATTAAATAGAGGAAAAAAAAGAAAAAATGGCATCAGTTTTTCAAAAATTGTTCGGAAGCAGTTCTGCACAGGACGCTTCAGACTATATTGAGGTAGATGTTGGCAGAGACGTTCCTAAGAAATCTAAGATTGTCTTGAGACCTTTTGTCTTAAAGACATTCGAAGATACTAATAGGATACTAGAGATCATCAGAGAGGGCTCAACAATCGCTTTGATAGATATCAAACCTTTGAAAACGAAGGATGTGATAGAGTTAAAGAGATCTGTCTCAAAGCTTAAGAAGACCGTTGATGCGCTTGAAGGAAACATAGCTGGTTTCGGCGAGAACATAATAATCGCCACCCCGCCTTTCGTAGACATATTCAGGGCGAGCATGCCAGCACCAAAAGCAGCAGCACCTGTTGAAGCATAAGTAAATATAGAATGAATGTGATTTTTGTTAGTGCAGCGTATAAAAAACATTTCTCTATTTCTAATTCTTTCATCAAGGAATTGCCTAATAGAGTCGGTTTAGTCGCGACTATCCAGTTTTTAGGCTTTTTGAATAGTATCAAGAAAGAGATTGAAAAAAATGGCAAGAAAGCGATTATTGGAGGACAAATTCTTGGGTGTGATTCAAATAATGCTCTCAAGATAAAAGACAAAGTAGATTGTTTCTTATTCATAGGCTCGGGCAAGTTCTACATACTCAGGATTGCTATGAATTTAGATAGAGAGATGCCTATTTTTAATCTAAATCCTTTGAGTTCTGAACTCACAAAGTTTGATTGGCAAGAAATCAGGAAATTGAAGCAGAAGCAAAAGGCGCAAGAGATAAGAATATTATCTGCTGATAGAGTAGGAATCTTTGTCTCAACGAAATCAGGGCAGTTACATTTGGATAGGGCTTTAAAGATAAAAGAGGATCTTGAGAAGAAAGACAAAAAAGCCTACATCTTCATGGCTGACCTTCTTGACCAGAATCAGTTCGAAAACTTTGATGTTCAAGCATGGGTGAACACAGCATGTCCTGGCCTTTTCTATGATGTTAGTGTTTTGAATATGTAAATTATTTAGAATATAAATTTAAACCTCATCTAAATTCTTGGTGTGGTAGAGAGATAATCAATCCATAGGGCAATATCCATCTTTTACATATGTGGTAGTGTTATAAGGCAATGAAAATTCGTAAACAATCTTTCCATCTTTTATTTTTTCTATTTTAAATGGAAAAAGATTTTTTTGTTTTTTAAACCATCCTTTAAATGAGGTCATATCTTGTTCAGCTTTGTCGCCTACAATATCCATTACATAAATATGCAACCTTACCATGTCCCCTGCTTCAAAATGGGGGTTATCCCTTATTTGTTCTATCCTCCTATCTTCACCATCTATTGTTACTTCAAGATTTGCTAATGAGACATAAACTCTCTGAAGAATTTTCTCAGGATCCTCTATCCAATCCATTTTAACAGATGATTTTTTAACTATTCCATCCAAAGTTAATTCGCCTTTCATAATGATTAAAAAATATACCCCTTTTAAATCTTTCTTTTTATAACTACTTTAGAGAGGCAAAGAGAACGCCACGACAGGGAATCGAACCCCGATACCCTTACGGGCAAGGCTTTTTGGTTAGGAGATATTTAAGAACCTAGGTTCTTATTCCAGGCCTTTGCGATACCATTACGCGATCGTGGCATGTCTATCTTTGATTTTTATAAGTTAAAAAGCTTGTGATGATATGCTTATTTCTGCATATTTTGCTTACCTTGTCTTCAGACACGGGCAAGATATTTAATATAATTTAATTTATCAATCTTAACAATATTTGTGCTTTATTTACCTTAATGCGCTTCTTTTACGTTTGATAGATTAAAGTTTTATCTACTCGAGTATCTAAAACTTTAAAAAGACTGGTTTCGAAGAATTAAATTAGCAATTAAAAAAAAGAGATAAATAGAATCTAGAAAGCAAAAAAGATGGTAACGATACCTACCGCACCTTTAGATGAGCAAGCGCTGGAGAACTTCTTTTCAGGGTTCTTGATGAAATATAGAGAGTTAGTAGCCAAGGAGCTTATAACTGTCGCTGGCAAGCTTCCTTTGTATAAGTCAGTCCCTGTCAAGGTTGAGATCTGGATGGACAGAAATCAGACATATGCTACCATTGTTTTGTCAAACTCCGCTCCTTCAGGAGTAGTTATTGAGATATTGCACGATCCTTTGATATGCATTGCGACAGCTAACTCAAAGAGGTTCGAGTATGGCGAGCAAGGAAAGTTTTTGTATCTGTTCCAGGTCAATTCAAAGAGATTCCCTGAATGGAACCTTGATAAGTTCACAGAGGACTTCGTCAAATACGAAGTCGCGACTTGCGGAACAAAGAAGTGATTTGAAATTATATTTTGAGTTTTTCCTGCTTTTCGACTAGTCTAGAAACTTCTTGCCAGACTTTTTCATGTATCTCTTCCATTGTAAGAAGCGCATCATTCTCTGCGCATTCTATGATTTTCCAATTAAAAGTCTTTGAAGCGTGCAAATATGAGACCTCTGCTGCCTTGAGATGCTCTAAATTCTTTTCATGGAGATCTTTATGTTCTGTCAGAGTATATTTTCTTCTTGATTTCTTCTCTATAAGCTTGAAAGCTATCTCTGCAGGGACATGCAAAAACAGATAGAGGTCAGGCTTTGGAATTTTCATCTCCTCAAATTCTAATCGATTTATCCATAGAAAGAGTTTTTTTCTTTCTTCATAATCTGAGACCTTTGCCCCTTGATGGCCTATGTTTGAAGAAGTATATCTATCTGCGATGACGACTTTGCCTTCATCGAGCCAGGCATTCATCTTCGGTTTGTTCATCAGTCTATCTATAGCATAGAATCCAGAGATGAGTTTTGAATCTAATTTTGTAGCATCTCCGAAGAATCCTGTGAGATAGAGATCAGTGAGCTTCCCAGAATCTTCTCCGTGTCTTGGAAAATCTATTGTCTCGACAGAATAGCCAGATTCTTTTAATCTTTGTAATAATAGAGCGGTCTGGGTTGCTTTTCCAGAGCCGTCTGTCCCTTCTATGACAATGAATTTTCCTTTAGTTCTCTCTTTTTTCTCTTCCATCTTTTTTGCAATTCTTTATGAGCACAACAATATTTAAATAAATCTATGGTTGAGGATATATATCGTTTACGGGTTGGGGGATGTAAAAATGGTAAAGATTATAACTGATTTTCATATACACTCAAGATTTTCAAGAGCGACTTCTAAAGACCTTAGTCTTGCAAATCTTGAGAAATGGGCGAAGATAAAGGGCCTTGATGTCCTTGGGACAGGAGACTTCTCTCATCCTGAATGGAGCAAAGAACTTAAGCAAGAACTTTCGGAAGATGGTTCGGGAATTTTGAGAACTCGGGGAGGTTTTCCCTTTGTCCTGACAAATGAAATCTCTTTGATGTACACGCAGGATGGCAGGGGAAGGCGAGTTCATCTTGTCATTCTTGCGCCTAGCTTTTCTGTTGTTGATGAAATCACTTCTTATCTCTTAAAACATGGAAGAATAGATTATGATGGGAGACCTATATTCAAAATCCCTTGTGATAAATTCGTCGAGGATATGATAAAAATCTCAAAAGATATAGAAATTATTCCAGCACATGCCTGGACACCATGGTTTGGAGTCTTTGGTTCTGATACTGGCTTTGATAGCATGGAGCAAGCTTTCAAAGACCAAGTCAAGTACATTCATGCTTTTGAGACAGGCATGAGCTCTGATCCTGAAATGAACTGGAGACTATCCATGCTTGATAAATACTCAATACTATCCTTCTCTGATTCTCATTCATTCTGGCCCTGGAGACTAGGGAGGGAGGCCACTGCTTTTAACCTAAAAAAACTTGATTATAAAGGGATTATCCAGGCTATCAGGGCAAAGGAAGTTGATTTTACGATTGAAACAAGTCCATCATATGGCAAGTATCATTTTGATGGCCATAGGGAGCATGGTTTTTCTGTCTCTCCCTCGGAGGCAAGAAAAATAAACAATATCTGCCCTGTTGATGGCAAGCCTCTGACAATCGGTGTCATGCATAGAGTCGAAGATCTTGCTGATAAAGATAGGCCAGAGGGTTTTAAACCAGCATGGGCCAAACCATTCAAGACCTTATTGCCTTTGCATGAAATCCTTTCTGGATTGCTTGAGAGTTCAATGAGCTCGAAAAAAGTCTGGCAGGAATATAATAAACTTATTTTTGAGTTCGGAAATGAACTAAATATCCTTTTGAATGTCCCTCAAGGAGAACTGATTAGAGTCACAAGTCCAAGTATTGCGAATGCGATTATCAAAAATAGAGAAGGCAAAATCAGGGTCAAGCCTGGCTATGATGGAGAGTATGGGGTTGCGATTTTTGAAGAAGAAAAACAGGGGAAGCTGTTCTAGAATTTTGATTTAGGAAAGTTATAAAAGTCAATTATATTCTATCTTTTGTGCCCCTATAGGTCAGGGGATAGACTGTTTCGTTGCGGACGAAATGACCTCGGTTCGAATCCGAGTAGGGGCATTCTACATAAGAAATTTAGACTGTTATTTATTGGCCTACTGTGAGAATTCCTTGGTGTGGCATTCTATCATCGCAGGCATATAGCATTAGACTTCTAAGCTGATCTTCGAGTCTTTTTCCAGGATCATGAGTTGCACCAAGTGTTCCAACAACGCCTGCTATTGTGCCATACGTTGTTCTAGGGTTGGCCATAGTCTGTTGAACTACAGTGTCATCATATCCGCCTGATAAAACCTCTCTAACAAAGCCCATGTCGACCTTAAACTCTCTTGCTATCATCTGATATAAGAAGTCTGTTTTTGCATCTAGGGGCATTTCTCCGAAAGGAGGTATTGGAAGGACTACGCCTCGAGAGATTACAGAGTATAGCTTTTCTCTTGCAGGTGTAAGATTCGATGGGTGGAATACCTCCCTAAGTGGTTTTGAACTTGAAAGTATGACATATCCATCTCTGTTAAGAACAGCTTCTATTATTTCTATCATCTTTAGTATGCTTACCTGTGGATTGCCCTGTCCAACTCTTTCTAGATTCCTGAATGCAACAACTCTTGCATCATTCAAGATTGGGCCAAGGAATTCTTGGACTAAGTTGCTTGTCCTGTTCTCTTGTTTTGCGATTATATCCCCTCGGACTGCATATACAAAGCTATTGATGAAACCCCGCGTGTCTAGATGATATATCCCTGGAGAATGGTGCATTGGGGGATGCCGCGGCAGTGTTGCTTGCGTAGCGTATTGGGCTCGTTCATCGAGAAGATTTCCGACAGAGAGATGACTTTTTCCATTCCCCCCTTGACTAATAAGAACTATAAGGCCGCTTCTTCTCTGCCCAGAATCTGGATGAAGTGTTTTTCTTAGAGCATGATAGGCGGTAGTGTTCCCTACTTGTCTTCCTCTGATTGTGCAGTCAGTTATAATAAATCTAGAGAGAGCGTATGCCATGGAGAGTTCTTCTGCACAAGCTGCTAAAGATTGTTGTGGGTTTGTTCCTCCTTGTGGTTTTGGATAAACTAGTCCTAGATACTGCTGTCCTCTTGGTCCCCTATTATATACAGAAGATTTTTCAACAGGTGTTTCTTCTGGGCCGAGGCCCCTCATGAAAGCAGCACTTTCTTTGAGAGTCCCTGGCCTAGTGCCTTTACTTTGATTGCTTGGGTCATAGGGCATCACTCTAACTCCATTTATTCCCATAGAAGCTACTACTTCTCCAAGACGAGTTTCTAGTTCTGGCAGACGACCATCACCTTGCAGGTTCTTAAAAACCATAGGGACTACCTCAATTTCTGCGACTAATCCAGACTCGCTCTTTGTAACATGTGCTTCAGAAACACCAAGCCACATAAAAGTTTGATATTCTGCTCCACCTTTTTG
This sequence comes from Candidatus Woesearchaeota archaeon, assembly GCA_964552095.1. Lineage (GTDB taxonomy): Archaea > Nanobdellota > Nanobdellia > Pacearchaeales > UBA284 > JAPLYB01. Next base: position 6,679 of record CAZKFK010000025.1, read on the forward strand.
CATTGCTTCGCCTGCTTTTTCTAAAAGGTTATCTCCTAATCCTTTAGATTCATCTATTGATTGAGCCATCTTTAATCATTTCAAATGCGCCTTATAAATATTATTGTAATCTTTTAGAGATATGTTATTAATGCGATTAGAAAGATTTAATCTTCGCCCTGCCAGCCTGTGCCGCCCTTTTTCAATTTAAAGTACATGAAAGAACCATTTACGATGCCTATTACAGACATCACCATCATGAATGGAAAGTAGATATAAGCAAAAAGGATTATCGCCAGTATAAAATATGGCCTCTTTAGATTCTCTTTCAGGTCGTCTGTGAATATTACATAGGGGATGAAAATCAGTGGAAGAAGGATCAGAAGAGGAGTTATGCCTGGAAGAGAGCAGACCCCTAGCATGCATTTGGGGTCTAGTGGTGCTATTGAAGCATATAGCAAGCCAGCTAAGACAAGGAAAGACACTAAGAGCATTTTTGAGAAAGGCCTCTTTGATATGAAATCCATGTGCTTGTATGTAGCTTGTGGGGTTCCAGAGCTCCATCTAAGCTCTTGTTTCACAAGTGTCTTGATATTATTTGGAGGATAAGTCCCCACTCGGTTCATGCTCTGCTCTATCTCAAAACCTTCTTTCTGTAGCTTCAATCCAAGGTCTAAGTCTTCAGTTATAGATTCTTCAGACAGGCCCCCGACTTTCTCGAATAAAGATCTTTTGACTGCAAAGCATCCGCCAATTACAGCTATCTTCGCATTATTATTCAGGACTGTCTGCAAACTATACTCCATCTCTTGCATCTTCGATAAGAGGCTGGACTCTATGGGCTTGTAGTGGCATGTTGCAGCTGCAACTTTTTTAGATTCAAGTCTTGCCAGCATATCATCAACTGATTCTTTATTCAAGATGACATCTGTATCAACTATGAATAAAATCTCTCCTTTGGCTAGCTTCGCTGCTTTATTCACAGAAGCCACTTTTCCAAGATTCTTTGTATTATCTATGCGCTTAAATCTATAGAGTTTAGAAAGTTTTTCAAGAACTTGCTTTGTCTTGTCTGTACTACAGTCATTAATGATTATTATCTCATATTTGCCTTTATAAGAATCTATAATACTCTTGATAGTCTTTTTAATCAAGTGGCTATCCTTGAAAGTAGGCATTATGAAAGAAATAAATGGATATCTTTTCAGGACTCGCTTCTGTTTCTTGTCTTTTATAGACTTAGTTAGGATAAAAGCATCTAATCCTATAAAAATCGCTATCAATAGGTATTCTAACATTTTCCTATGATTAAAGAAAATTCCTGTGTTCTTAAACCTTCTTTTTTTAAACTATTTAATATCAAGAAAAGTGCCAGTGAGGAGAGTTGAACTCCCGACATCTGCCTTATGAGAGCAGTGTTCTACCGCTGAACTACACTGGCATAAAAGACTAAGAAACAGGGTATTTTAAGATTTTGGTAGAGCTCAAGCCAGCTAAAAAATAATAAAAAGAAAAAAAGGTTTTGCTTGTTATTTCTAAGGTTTTTTTAGGGTTATCTCGATTATGGAGACATTGACTTTCTTGCCTTCTTTGTTCTCGAATTCCTCACTATCTATTTTAATGTTGCTTGTGGTTATGTTGTGTTCTTTCAAAAATCGCTTTGTCGAGACCTCTGCCACATCTACGGCCCTGCTTATGAACTTCCCCCTGGCTTTTATCACAACATCCTTAGCTCCCTTGGTTGTGAACTGCATCACGACTCCTGTGACATAGTTCATGAAAGGCTTCCCCCCAATAAGAACCACGTTTTCATTGTTCTGCGCCATTTTAACCTCCTGGTTTAGTGTAGATACTCGATTCTAGTAGGGCTCAGAGATTTATATACTTTTTTATGAAGGGTATTGTTAAGCCAACGGGTGATAAATTGATAAAAAAT
>CAZKFK010000026.1:0-8213 GCA_964552095.1 Candidatus Woesearchaeota archaeon
GCAATATTCAAGCTGTTTCTTGTTGCCCTTTGAATAGTATTAGTATCTGAAGCGAGTGTCCTCTCGTTTTGTAGAGGATAGGTTGTAACAGCATTAAAGAAATATAAACAATCAAGTCGTGGTTCTGCTGTTTCGATGTAAACTCTTCCAGGTTTTAGTCTTCCTTCTTTTCTCTCAAATCCAGCCAGCATTCTGCAAACACTCGGTGAATATGCAGTTAAACTTTGCATTACAGTTCCTTCTCGAATAGAAGTCACATCATTTTCACTTATAGGGCATACCACTGCCTGGGCTGGATATTCTTGCAAAAGTTTATTGACCAATTCTACCTTTCCATCATAATAACTCACTGGGCGTTTCATTCACCATCTACTCTTTTTCTCTTTTTAAGCATTTATGTAATCTCTTTCTACTTTCATCTTTTATCAGATTTCGTTTTCTTTTATTTCCTTTTTCTACCTCTTTCTTCGTTTTATTTCGGCGAAAATCAGGGATTTTCGGCGCCCAGAAAATGAGAACATTTTCTTGGATTTTATTTTATACCCTAAACTAGCTCATTTTAGATTTCCAGAAAATGAGACTTCGCGCTTTGCTTTAGAGTTAAGTTAATTTAAGATAGAAAAAAATTCAAAGTCAACATAATCTTAATAAATTCATTCACTTACAGATAGAGTTTTCACCATGAAAACTTTGTTGTTTTTTATAATCCTTGATGAACTCTTTCAAGAAACTTACTTGGATCCGTTTCCAAGAAAATCTTGCTCTTGAACTTATTTCTCAAAAGATACTCGAGGAAATGTGTGATATGCGTGTCGCTTGAAACAAGGAAGGGATAGCCGAAATGGACATCAATTCCCAAAGAGGCGAAGAACATCCCTATTGCCAGTGCTTTCTCACTTGTTGGCATCGGGCATGAAACGAGGAAAGGCATATTTGTGAGCTGTTTTTTATAGCTGAGTGTGCTTGAAGCTTCTGTTATCTTCTTGAATAGCTCTGCAACTCGGGAATTATTCACACATGAGCCCATATGAAATATCCTTCTTCCATCTAATAATCCATGTTTTCCTAGTTCAAAGGCAATGCATCCTGTTGTCAAGATAAGATAGTTCTTGCTAAGCTTTTTTATTACATGGATCCAAGCATCTTTATTCTCGACTCTCGGATTATCACAGCCGACAAAAGCGATGACTCCCTTTATTTTCTTGTCATGTATAATCTTGGCGATTTCCTTTGGCTTCAATGGAAAGTTATTCTCAGTGAAGCCTACAATGACTTTTTTGGGAACCTGCTCGATTGCCTTGAGATTATTCTTTCTGAATTTCTTGTTCCTTCTTGCTATATCAATGACAAGTTTTGCGACCTTTTGTGCTTGTGCTCTATTAGTTATAGGGAGATGGGTCGCGTTCGGCATCTTGCACAGCTCATTAGTCGTTATGAGGTGCGTATGATGGCATTCACAGAGGTCAGAGAGTGAGGGCATTATGCACTGAACGTCTACGACCATGGCCTCTATCATACCAGTTGTCACGACCTGCTCTTGAAGAGCGAAGTTTGCTGCCATCGGAATCCCATACCTTGCCAGAATGCTTGCGCCTGTGCAACAAACACCGATGATATTGATATCTTGATTCTCTTTTTTCTTTGATTCATGAGCCAGAGCTTCTGCGAAAATAGGCTCATGGCCATGGACAGCAATATTCACTTTATCTTCTTTGATGACTCCAAGATTGAGTTCAGCTTCTTTGATTTTTGGGGTTCCAAAAGCCCTATCTTCTAGCTCTGTTGAAAGATACAATCCATAGTATCCATCAATAATCCCCAGCCTTAGCGCCCACCCTAAAACATCTTTATAATCTGCGTCTACGCCCATTGTAGATAGGTGAAGAGATTCTGAGATGTCTTTGAAATGCTCTAACTTTATTTTTGGAAGAATCCCCAAGTTGTCCCAGAGCTTATAGAGATATCTTGGGGCTTTCTTTTTTATATAATTATTTGGATATTGTTTTTTTAGATAATCAAGAAGATGATGAGCATGGCCGCAGTGGGCTGCTGTGCCTCCTGCTGTGAACCTTAAAATGTTCCTTGATACTACAAGGTTTTCAGAAGCTCCGCAAACTCCCAGTATCTTGTCTGACATGACCCTGCATGGACCCATCAGACAGTTCTTGCAGCACATGCCTTTCATGCCTATAGGGCAGGGCTGCATCAACAACCTATTTTTTAGAAGCCCGTGTTCTTGAGGAGCTTGCTCTTGAATACACACTAAACATTCTTTACATTTATCGCTCTTCCTTGCTTTCTTCACCATCTTTTTGAAATCTATATCTTTTTGATAGTATTATAATAATTAGGGATATATAAATTTTGATGTATTGTTACTGGTAATCTATTGAATTGTTTAGTTGCCAATTTTGTGTTGAGACACTTGGCAATTTTGATTTTTATGCGCTTCTTTTTAATACAGACACCCCTCATTTAAGAAGAGAGATTATTATTTCTTCTTCTTGTTTTCTTGTTTTTCTTTCTTTTTATTGACCAAGCCGATTATCAGGTAGATTATGGCCATACAACCCCATATCATGAAAAATATTGCTGATGGCCAGGCTCCGCCGACTATAGAATCTGAGACTACGCCTGCTGCCCCGACTATATTGATTATCTGATATACCATAGAGTTCGGAGATAACTGCCTTGTTGTAATCAATAGATAAGATACTAGGATGAGAGCCATCCCTATCCATCCAGCGATAGTTATGATCAACATTTTATTTTTTATTAATACAGCCATCCGAAAATCAAGGCCAATCCTATTAATATGAGGATTATGCCTGTTATGAGATGCAGTAATCTTAAGTTCTTTTCCCTCCAGCCGTAGACATTATCCACTGTTGAAAAGCCGAAGTATATTATCAAAGTTATGATAAGCATCGGCAGGATTATGATTATATTATATAATAAGAGCCATGGGGTTGAGCCTATGAATGAGAGCTGTTGCTGCAATAAGGAACAACAGACAAGATAGGGGCCCATCATGCATGGAGTCAGGAAAATCGCTGCTACAATCCCAACAATAAAACCTCCCAAGGGAGATGTTATCCTTGATATCATCTCTCTCAATCTAAGACGCCAACTTCTTGGAGTCTCAGTGACAAAGCCAAGAGAGCCGTACCAGAAGAAATCTTTTATATTGAAGAGGCCGATGAGTATGCTTATTATCCCTGCAGCTTTGTAGACATAGAGTTTGACAGATTCAAGGGCTGTGAAGACTTCAAGGACATTTATCAAGATAAGGCCGTAGATGAAATATATCAAAAAAAAGCCGATTGCGAAAGCAAATCCCACTTGAAGAACTTTTTTTCTGTTTCTTGGGTCTTTTGTCAGGATTGCGATAAGAGCGAAGGCCAACATAGCCAGAGCGCAGGGATTTATCGCGTTCGCTTCTGCGAGCGACATCAATGAAAGTATGGGGATCGCCATGATATATATCCTGAAGTAAGTTTAATAAATTTATTTCTTGCAGCATGCCAATAGAATTGGCACAAGGTTGTGCTGCGCAAATTGTTTAGCATTCAGATATAGAGAGGATGATTTTTAAAGCTTATTGATATCGCGATATGCTTTTTATTTCGCTTCTATCAAAGCTTCATACTCTGCTTTTGTTCTCTCACCTACAAGAACACGGCCATAGATTATCACTGTCGGCACTGCTTCTGGGACCAGGTCGAGTTTTGCTAAAGATTCTAGGTCTGATTGTTTTGAGACATCATAGTAATAGAAGGTCTTGTTCGTCTCTTTTTCAATATCTCTCAGTATAGGAACAACTATCAGGCAGTGCGGGCATGAAGGCGAATGTATCACCAGCACTTTATCAGACAAGTATATAGTGCCAAGTATCATCCCATCTCTGAGGACTGTGCCTTCTTTTGGCTGGAACCATTGTGGATTCTTAGCTAAGACTATAAGAACAGCTGCAACCACAATTATAATGCCCAACCATAATAAGGGCCGGTATTTTTTGTCCATCTTTTTGGAAATAAGTGTATTACATAAGAGACTATCTTTGTTTTTAAAGGTTATGAATTTCTAGATTATAGAGGTATCTAGTCCTTACGCCTTTTTCAATTTCTTCAGTAGTTCTCGCACAATAATTCAAAGTATGCTTGCGGATGATAGCAGTTTGGACACTCTGTTGGAGCGTCTCTTCCTGTGTGTATGTAGCCGCAGTTCCTGCACTTCCACTTTGTGACCCTGTCTTTTTTGAAGACTCGGCCTCTTTGGGCATCCTCTAGAAGTTTCTTATATCTAGCTTCGTGAGCCATCTCGATTTCAGCGACTTCTTTGAAAAAAGTCACTGCATCTGTCTCGCCTTCAGCTGATGCTGTCCTCTGGAAATCTGGGTACATCTTCGTCCACTCAAAATGCTCTCCTTCAATAGCTCTCATCAAGGCTTCTTTTGTATCCCTTGGAACTTCGCCAAGAAGCTTCATTATCATCTTCGCGTGTTCAAGTTCATTGTCACTAGTTTCCTGAAAGATAGCTGCAATCTGCTCATAGCCTTCTTTTTTTGCGATTGAGGCTGCTATTGTATACTTTACTCGAGCTTTTGCTTCTCCTGCAAGAGCTTCAAGTAAAACTTGTTCTGTGTTTAAACCTTTTTTGACTGGTCTTGGTGTTCTCATGTTAGATTTAATTGAACAATTTAATATTATTTTATGCGCTTTATTTACGTTAATGCGCTTCTTTTTTATCCAGAATGGGGGATATTCGGGTTTATTAAGATTTTGATGCTAGATTTCAACTATCTCATCTTTGTGTTTAGAGAATCTAAGGACATGAGCTTTAGCTTGCTTCATTGAATTCTCATCTATTCTGCCTTGCAGAAGGACACTTGGGCCTGGCTTTGATTTGAATTCAAAGAGCTTTTCAGATTTATCTTTCAATATTCTTAATAGCTTGTTTTCTTCATCTTTCCTTCCTACGATTATCTTATAATCTGGGAACATGAAATGCCTTCCTATCTTCAATAGTTGGATGTCTCTTGGCTCAATTTCATCAATTTTTTTTCTTTTGAATAAATCTCTTAATCTTTCTGCAAAGACTTTTTCGCACAGCAGGCAGCCGCCTGCTGGGTGTGGATATGAGATTTTATAGATGTTCGCGAGCTCAATCTGCGGCTTCCTTGATCTTCCTGAAATACCGAAGAGTTTTTTCCTATCAATCAACCCCTGTTTCTCGGAGATTGTCGATTCCATAAGCAAAGCACTTAAGGGGCGGAGAATCCTTCCTTTTAGTCCAGCCTCATCCTCAATATCGTCAAGGGCCTTCTTGTATTGAGACATGGGCCTCTCATTGAGAACTTCGCCAGTAGTTATGAAATCATCTTTTTTCAGGAGTTTTTTTGTCTCATTTATTATGAAAAGATGGCAATCTATACAAGGATTGATTCCTGTTCCATAGCCGTGCTTTGGATTTTTTATGAGCTTCATGTATTCTTTGAACAAGGTTCCTTGTGAGTAGTCGAATATTTTTAGTTCTGCTTTTTGTTCTTTGCAGAATTCTTCTATCTTTTTTCTTGTATCTTTCAAGAAAGGAAGATGATAGTACAAGTAGATTATCTTGAATCTCTTTCCATTTTCAGAGAGGTCTTGCATTATCTTTAGAGCCAAACGAGAGTCGAGGCCTCCTGAAAATAATATGTAGCATGTTGGGATTTTCATTTTATTTTTCTTATAAAAAAGAGTAAGAAAGGATTTTTAAATTATGCCTGCTTTTCATTGGAATGAAAAAGAGGAAGGAGAAAGTGAAGACTAAAGGCGATGAAAAGAGAATCAAGAGAGATTGGATTTTCTGGACACCGAGGATAGTCTCGATAGCATTCATCTTGTTCTTAACTATTTTTTCTCTTGATGTTTTTGAGGGGACTTCGGGATTCTGGCAGATTGTTTTGGCTCTTTTGATGCATAATCTCCCGAGCATAGTGTTACTGATTGTCCTATTGATATCTTGGAGGCATGAGATTGTCGGGGGCATCATCTTCATCTTGGCAGGAGCGCTTTATACTATAATCAGCATCGTCAGATTGATTATCTCTAGTCCCATTGAGTGGTACATGCTTTCATGGTCTTTGATCATAGCAGGGCCCGCGGTCTTCATAGGGGTCTTGTTCTTGATAGGTTGGCTCAGAAAAAGGAAAAAGGGGAAAAGAGAATAATCCTATTTTTTCCATTCAGTGGTATTGCCTGCCTGCCTTTCAATATTATCCTGCTTTCTTAGGTTTCTGGTTTGTTTGGGAGTCAGAATCTTTTGATGCTTGATTCTTGTCAGATGGTCTGGAATGAACCAGACATCTTCTTCACTTGTTTCCCAATTGAGATGGTCGAATCTCGATAAGTTGACTGGTTTGCTGTATGTTCTCAGGGTCTTTTCTCCTTTCTTATTAGTATACTCATGAAAGAAAGACATGACCAACTCGCGAATTGTGTTGTAGACGGGCTCTCGATATCTCAAGACAGAGTGGTTTGTTTTAGAAATGCAGCCGAATTTGCCATCTTCTTTGAATATGGTTATGACATGGTCATCATCTTTATCATTTGCCTCCATATCAAGTATCAAGGGCTGTCGGCCTTGAAGCCTTAAAATCAAGGCTGCAAGCAAAGCCCCCTCAATACAGTGGCATTTGTTCTTTTTGAGGACTTGTCTTGGAGAGAGGCAAGTATCTTTATGATAATCGAAGTTCATTGGAATCTTATTGATGAAGTCCTGGACTTTCTGAGGAGTATCGATTTTCCTCAATCTCTGTTCTTCCTCTTTTGTCAGATTGAACATAAATCTAGAGTGTTCTGGGATTTAAAAATTATGCGAGAACTATACGAGAACAAAAAGCGTGGCTAGAATTATAATAAGCAAGAACAACAATGCAGAGACTGTTATCAAGAGGCGCGATTTTTTGTCCATTTTAATCAGTCACCTCTTTTATAATAGGAGGCTGATGTTTTTAAGCATTATTGTTGTTCATGATAAGAATAGTTTTATAAATTGTTAAATCTTAGAAATCTATGGCAGAAAAATATCACAAAGAGAGGCATGCAAGCAGTTCTAGTGAAAAGAAGCCAGAGGGAAAGAAACTTTCTAGGACAGAAGAGTTGGCATATCATCAGGGCGCCCTTCAAGCTCTTGCTGCAGAGCATAATGAGCTTGTGCGGATGATAAAGACTGTAGAAGCCATCATCAAGGCGCACATGGAAAGGATGCAGCAACTTGGAGTGAAGTTCCACGAAGTGAAGAAAGTATAGATAAAGGCTCAAAATCTAAAACATGGAATCAAAAAAATTTGATTTGAATAAGCTTGGATTGAGCGAGAAACAGGTCTCTGAGCACCTTAAGCTCTATGAGGGCTATTGCAAGAAAATCGATGAGATAAGAGTGAAGATGGTCGCTGTCCAAAAAGAAGGAAATGCCACATTTTCTGAGATAAGGGAATTGAAGCTTGAAGAAGGGTTCTGTATCAATGCAATAAAGCTCCATGAACTATTCTTTGAGAATCTTGGGGCAGGAGTCTCGAATGAGATGAAAAAGATGATTGAGACAGATTTTCAGAGCTTCGATGCTTGGAAAAAGGAATTCAGCGCATTGGCCATGTCATCCAGGGGCTGGGTTGTCTTGGCATATGACTGGAAAGACGATAAACTGCATAATTATATCTGCGACATGCATAATCAGGGGGCGATATGGGAGACCATCCCTCTGCTCATACTTGATGTCTATGAGCATGCATATTTCATAGATTATGGAGCAAATAGGAAAGCCTATGTTGATTGGTTTTTAGAGAATATAAATTGGAAAATCGTTGAAGAGAGGATAGACAGGTTTTAACTTATTTTAAATTTTGAAATAAATTTTAGGGAGGTAAAAAATGGAGATGGGTGACATGAAGCACATAATGTTGCATAAAGCATGGTTTTTCCTTGTCTTTGGGATCCTGCTCATCTTGAATGCTATGTTCAGTGTAGTCTCATGGGCGATCTTTGCAGGGATAATCGCGATAATCATTGCGATAATCGGATTTATCTGCCATGGTTGCTGCTGCAAGGCCAAGAAGAAGTGAGGGGTTTTATTTTTTATTTATTTTTTATTTTTTTATTCTATTTTTGAAAAGATTTGTTTTTCATAACATTTAAAAAGGAAAAGAAATAATCTTATGCATGATATTGGCA
>CAZKFK010000027.1:0-8126 GCA_964552095.1 Candidatus Woesearchaeota archaeon
TTTTAAGAAATTGATAGAGAAAAAACTAGTCCCAATAGGTTTTACATGGTTTGATATAGGAAATATGAAGAATTATATAGAGACCAACAAGAGTTTTTCAGGAAAAAATGATAAATTTGATTTCAGCAAATGCAATGAATTCTTATATTTTGTGAATGACAGAGTGATTAAGTTCTTCGCAAATGAGGATATAACAAAAAAAAGAGTGGAGAGAGCCTCATATCTCAAAGGCATCTGCCCGACAATAGAGAACTATAAAGGGAATTTCTATTCATACAAGAAGGTAGATGGGCAGACCCTATATAATTCTATGAACTCAGATATAATCAGAAGCTTTCTGTACTGGTCTAAAGATGTTTTATGGGCGAAGAAGACCCTTACAGAAGAAGAGCTGAAAAACTTTTACAAGGTATGCAGGAATTTCTATTATGATAAGACCATGAAAAGATTGCAGGATTTCTATGAAAAAACAGGCATTACAGATGTTGAGAATAACATCAATGGAGTTCCAGTGCCGGCTTTGAAAGATTTGCTCGATAAAGTAGATTTTGATTACATCTGCGAGGGCATTCCTGTCAGATTCCATGGAGATTTTACAGTCGGAAATATTCTGGTAGCAAGAGATGCGAAGACAAATCTGAATAAATTTACATTACTGGACTGGAGGCAGGATTTCGGTGGTTTGATAGAGATGGGCGACATCTACTATGATCTTGCAAAATTATACAAAGGGATTGTATTATCAGATGAATTGATCAAAGAGGGGATGTTCTCATTTGATATGAGCGGGACAAGCGTCTATTATGACTATTTCTCAAAAAACCAGCTTGTAGAAGCAAAAGAAGAATACGAACAATTCCTGATAAAAAACGGTTTTGACATTCAAAAAGTGAGGATAATCGCTGCAATAGCCCTATTGAACATGTCCCCGCTCCACAACGAACCATTCAATTTCCTAGTTTATTTTTTAGGGAAGAGCATACTCTACAAGACCCTGAATGAACTGGAATCTAATGGATTAAATAATAAAAAAATAGGCAAATGAACTCTCAATTAGGGATAGGTCCTCTTAGTTCAGAAATAATAGAAGCTATTTTCAGATACTCGCACTATTTTAGAAAAGAACTCATGATCATCGCCTCTAAAAACCAAATCGATTATAACGGCGGATATGTAAATAATTGGACGACCAAGGAGTTTATGGGATTTATAGAAGAGATGAGGCTAAAGTATCCAAATTCAGATATAAAGATATGCAGGGATCATTGTGGCCCTGGTTTTAATGGCATTTTTGATTTAGAGGATACATATAGAACAATAAAAACAGATATCGAGAATGGTTTTGACTTGATACATATAGACTTCTGCAACTTCAAAGGACTTGAAGAAGAAAAGTTAGAAGAATCTAAAAAAGCGATAGAGTATGCCCAATCTCTGAATCCAAGGATTCTGATTGAAGTAGGGACAGACGAGAATGTCGGGACAAATTTTGGCATGATGAACCTAGAAGAGATTGAAAGAGAGATAGATTTTTTCACTAGTTTTTGCAGACCAGAGTTTTATGTTGTACAGACAGGAAGCCTGGTCAAGGAAATGAATCAGGCAGGAAATTTTAACAAAGAATTCCTTAAGAAGATTTCAAGTCTTATACAATCTAAAGGATTAAAGCTGAAGGAGCACAATGCAGACTACCTCTCAAAGGAGGATATTGACCTGAGAAAGGATATTGTAGATGCTATGAACATCGCGCCGCAGTTAGGAGTTATACAGACTGCTTTGATTCTAAAAAAATGCCTAATCTATGGGATTAAGTTCGATGATTTTTTTGAAGAAGTCTACCAAGGCAAGAGATGGAAGAAGTGGTTGAATTCTAATACAGAAGAAAACAAGCTTTTATGTTTTCTTATCGCAGGGCACTATCATTTTTCATCTGATAGATACAAAAGGATAATGAATCAATTGAAAGAAAGAGAAGACATCGAGGAGGAAATAATCAAGTCCATGATGGATTTGATAGACCACTATGCCAGATAAGACTATAATCGAGAAGCCTTGGGGCAGAGAGGAGATACTTGAAACCAATCCGGGATATACTGTGAAGAGGCTTACAATGAATGAAGGATGCAGATGCTCTTATCAGTATCATGAAAGGAAGATGGAGACTATCCTTGTTCTTGAAGGAGAGCTTATAATCACTTCTGAAGAAGGAGAGAGAAGATATGCGCCAGGAGAGGTCATAACAATCAAACCTTTCGAGAGGCATAGGATGTCTTCAGAGAAAGGCAATGCGCTATATTTAGAGTGTTCAACTTCTGAATTAGATGATGTTGTAAGGATTAATGATGATTATGGAAGAAAATCCTAGAAAAGCTTTTAAATAATCACAATCAACAGAAGTATGGAAAATAAAAAAGTTATCTTGGATAATAAGAAATTGACCTTTGTACTCGATGTAGATGGAGTGATGACAACAGGCCAGTTCTTATACTCTGAAAAAGGCAAAGCCTTCAAAGTATTCGGGGCCCATGATGCAGATGGCCTCAATCTTATTCGAGATAAAGTCAATATAGTCTTCATCAGCGCAGATAAACGCGGATTCAAAATATCTAAAAAGAGGACTGATGATATGGGATATCCCCTATATTCTGTCCATGAATCAGAAAGAGGGGAATTCTTCAAACAGTTTGATTTTAGTAGGCTTATTTTCATGGGTGATGGAATTTTTGATGCCCCGACTATAAAAAAATGCATGTTCGGCATAGCCCCAGCAAATGCAAGGATTGAGGCAAGGCAAGTCGCAGACTATATAACTCCTTCAAAATCAGCTGAAGGCGCTGTCTGTGATGCATGCATAAGAATCAATAAATTATTTTTTGGCGGAAAAAAATAGAATGATGCTCTAGAAATAAAACACCCAAATGCTTTTAAATCGCAAAAATAAAGAAAACTATGGATTTCGACACAACAAGGTTTATACATGCAGCAGAAGAAGCTCTTCCTCTTTCTTCAAAGTATATTAGAGGAGCCATAACAGGGCAAGTAGACCTTGGTCAGTATCTTATAAAAGGGGACAAGACAGCAGTCACTGTTGTAGATAAAATGAGCCAAGCTCTTGCTCGGCCGATTTTACTCAGTGCTTTTTCAGGCTATGCTATAAATCAAGAAGAAACTGATGGTACAGAAGGAGTAAAAGATGCAGGAATTGCAATCTATCACGATCCTTTGGATGGCACTGGAACTTTTCTTATTGGGGCTCCAAATCCCACAGTCATTCTAGGTGCTTTTGATAGGGTCTCCAAAAAAGTTTTAGCTGCAGCTACAATGGAGCCAGTATCAGGTAGATTCTGGCTTTCAGTTAGAGGCCAGGGGACGAAGTATAGGCTTTTCAATTATGATAGAGGAAAATGGGAAGGCTCAGAAGAAACTTGTGCTGTTAATAAACAAGATTTAAGAGGGTCTTTAGTCACAGTAGACATATCTCATCCCTTCAACAGAACAGTAAGAGGCACTGGCGAAAAAAGGATGTGTCTTCAGCAAGAAGAGAGAAGAAGATTGACTACTCTTTTAGAGAATGCAGGTGTTAAGGAATCCTGCATGAACAGCAATGGAGCAAGTTATGCTATTCTTTCACTTGGAAGACCAACATTTGCAGGTCATATAACAACAGCTATCGGAGGGCCTTATGATGTAGTGGGACTTCTGCATGTTCTTGAAGCAGGTGGAGATGCTTCTTGTTATGTTGTTAGTCAAGAAAAAAGCGGCAGAAAACTAGGAAGACTCTCTACAGAGGATATTGAAACAGCAGACATGGTCATTGCAGCGAACAAACCAGAGAACCTAGATAGGCTAGAAGAGATTTTAAGAGCGTCTTTATCTTAAAAAAGTCAATTTCAATAAAAGGGAAAATGAAATACAAAGTATTCATACCAAGTGCAGGTATAGGGAGCAGATTAGGTGATTTGACAAAAGATATGAACAAGGCTCTTCTGAAAGTAGCTGGGAAAGAGGTCATAACTTATATCATTGATAAGTTCCCAGAAGATGTTGAAATTGTTTTAGGATTAGGTTTCAAAGGCAAAGAAATCAGGGAATTTCTCGAAAACTATTATCCAAAAAGGAAATTCATCTTCGTGACTGTCGATAACTTCGATGGCCCTGGCTCAGGCTTAGGATATACGATGTCCTGCTGTAAAGAGCATCTTCAGTGTCCGTTCATCTTCATCTCAAATGATACTATCCTATTAGAGAAGATTCCTGCTCCAGACCATAATTACTCTGGCTACGGAACAGAAAGAGATCTGGCACAGTTCAGAAGCTTAAGGATAGATGGCCATCAAGTGACAGAACTATGTGAAAAAGGCGCGACAGGCAAGGCAAGGCCATACATAGGATTGTCAGGGATACAGGATTATAAAAAATTCTGGGAAGTCCTGGATAAGAACAAGGCAGAGTTCATGAAAATAGGTGAGAGTGCAGGAATAAAATACATGCTCGCAAACAACATCTACATAGAGGGCATAGAATTCCCTAACTGGCTCGATACAGGAAATCCAAAAGACCTTGCAATAACAGAAGAGATTCTCAGGAAGATTAATGATAAAGGCGACGAGAAAATAGATATCTCAAAATATGTAAAAGAGCGAGATACTTGCCCGCTCTGTCTCTCAAAAAACTTAAGTGAAGGGCTAGCTCCTCATATAAATCTTAAGTTCCCCATGTTGCCGGTCTGTGTTGAAACTCCTCAAAATGAAGATTTTCTTATCCCTTTCACGATCTGCATGTGCAAACAGTGTGGTTTGATAATGCTTAAAACAATAGTTGATCCTGAAGTCCTCTACAAGATATTCCATTCAGATGGCATAGGAAAAATATGGGACGACCACTATAATCAATTCGCAGAGCTGATAAAACAATATCATAAGACAGGCAGGATACTTGAGATAGGTGCTGGCCAGGGAAAGCTGATAAAGAAGATGATTCAATACTACAGCTCTGGTGTCGAGGTGATGGACCCCTTGTATGAAGGCCCGAGAGAGAATATAGTGGTTCATCCTTTCTTGTTTGAGAAAGAGACAGCAGAAAGATTGCAAGGCCAGTTCGATTCTATAGTCTCTTCGCACACCCTAGAACATTTTGTCGAATTCAAAGAGTATTTTGAAAATTCCTGGAAAGCGCTGAAGCCAGGAGGGTTTCTCTTTACATCTATCCCGAATCAGGAATCGAACTTTGCAAAAGGTTATGGCAATCAATTGAATTTTGAACACACATCTATATGCACGAACTTGCACTGGATGTATCTTCATTATAAATATGGTTTTGTGATAAGGAAAATCTCACTATATCTAGATCACTCGATACAGATTGCCGCGCAGAAAGTCGAGAAACCAGTTGATTATGACATAGATATAAAGACCTTCTCAGAGAAACTTCTTGAGCAGTATGCTCGGAGCATAAAAGAGAGGATGGATAAGATAAAGCAATTTGCCAAGCCAGATAAAGAGAATTGGATATACGGCGCAAGTAACTTCACTCAGCCATTATTTGTATATGGCTTGGAGGAGGGCTATTTCAAAGGCATCTTGGATAGTAGCCCTTTGAAGCACAATAAGAGGATGTACGGGACTAGTCTGATATGCAGGAATCCTGATGAGATAATCCCGCAGAATAATAATCTAAGAGTTTTCTTGAATATAGGGCAGTACAATAAAGAAGTTTTTGAAAAATTCCATGCGATAAACCCTTCAGCAGAATTCATCTTCTTATGAATTAATTTCATAGATTCAGTTTTCATTAACTTTAAAAATCTCCCAGCCGTGTTTTTTAATGGCCGAGGACATAAAAAATCAGAATCTATCTAAGTTAGCATTAAAAAATTCAGGATATAGCCTGCTCTGTAATATAATCCTCAAGGTTTCAGGCCTGATCTTCACTATGATCATCGCGAGGATGCTGATGCCAGAACTATTCGGCCTATATTCCCTGGCTTTTTCAATAATCTCCATCTTCCTTGTCTTCACAAGTTTTGGATTAGAAGAGACATTCTTAAGATATTTGGCAGATGCTCTTGGCAAAAAAAATATGCCCAAAGCACGTTCTTATTTCAAGTTCTTGGCTAAGATAAAAGGCCTTTTAGTCTTGCTTGTTGTCTTGATTGTAGTTTTCTCATCAAAACTTATTTCCTATAATCTCTATAAGAATCCTCTGCTGTTCTATCCTCTCTTATTTTCATGTCTTTTCCTGATAATGGAATCTCTATGGAGTTTTTTTGCGACATTCTTCACTGCAGTTAAAAGGCTCGAGATAACAGTGATCCTGAATGTATTCCTTCAAGTGTTTAAGATCCTATTTTCTTTGCTTGCTCTTATCCTGCTTTCAGACACTTTTAAAGTCTCTGGCTTATTCATAGCTTTCTTCATATCAGATGCGATAATCTTGATTACTACGATAGCCATACTGATTAAGATAAACAAAGGGTTCTTTTCAGGCCCTGTTTCAGATATAAACAAGAAGAAAGTCCTGAGTTTCCTAGGATTTATGGGTATCGCAAGCCTATCTCTTGCTCTTTTTGGGACCCTAGATACTTTGATACTAGGAAAGTTCGTAGCATCTGAATATCTTGGATACTATCGGGCTGCTCTAAGCCTGATATTCACGATAGCAGCGTTATACTCTTCATCAGGCATACTGCTTCCTATTTTTACACAGATACACGGCGATAGGTTCCATCGAGGATTCAAGAAGGTTATGAGGTACATGTTATTATTATCTGTACCAACAACCATTGGTGTGCTTTTTTTAGGGAAGTATTTCATCAAAGTCGTTTATGGAAATGAATATCTCCTCGGTTCAAGTGCCCTATATTTTTCAAGCATAGCGATAATAGCGATTCCTTTGGTCGGAGTCTATTCCATAATATTCCAGTCTAAAGAAAAATCGAAGATAGTGAGCAAGGCTGTATTGATCTCTCTGGCCCTAAATGTTATCCTCGATCTTATAGCGATATATATCTTCAAAGCGAATCCGCTCAATGTGATTGCAAGCGTCGCTCTTGCAACTGCACTCAGCAGGGCCATACTCCTAGTATTGCTTGCATTCTATGCCAAAAAAGAATTTGGCATGAAAATAACCGGGATAAGATTGAAGAGCATCATCATCTCGACTCTTGTGATGGGCTTATTCCTGTTCGTCTATAGTAAGATTGTGAACATGAATCTCTTATTGGGAATCATTGAGATGATACTTGCAGCCGCCATCTATCTGGGCATGCTGATAATAACAAAAGGAGTAGATAAAGAGGATTGGAAGCTAATCAATATATTCAACCGAGATAAGGAGATTAGGGAGATAAATAAGGTTGTCAAAAACAAGAAGTTAAAATGAAGACAATCCGCATAAATTTCAAGTATTTTTGTGCAGGGTTTGACCCAGAAGATAATTTTTTTACAAACCTGTTGAGACGAAAATACGATGTCGTGATAAGTGAAAATCCAGATTATATGCTCTATTCTGTCTATCCGGAGAAGAGCATAAAAAATGTTGCAGGAATCGGGAGATTCATCAAGAAAATCTCACCAGAGCTGTACATGTTCATGAGGAAAGTGTTTTCTAAATCAATGTCTCTTTTCACAAAGAATAAGAAGCTCAAGGGCAATTTCATCAAGATTTTTTATGGTGCAGAGCATATCAGGCCCAACATGTCTGAGTGCGACTGGGCATTCGGCTCTCATTTTGAAGAGGAAATCAATAGCCCAAGATATATGAGGCTCTTGCCCTATCTCCCGAATGATTATCTTCTTGAGAATATGGGGAACCCCCCACTTAAAAAGAGAATCGATATCAAAAAGATTAAGAAGGAGAAGACAAAGTTCTGCAACTTCATCTATTCACAGGATGTTCCTGCAAGAAATGGATTCTTCAAAATCCTGAGCAAGTATAAGCGCATAGACTCTCCAGGAAGGTGCATGAACAATATGCCCCCGCTCATGTCAAATGATCCGAATAAATCAAGACTTGAAAAAAATTGGTTCAGGATTAAGCTGGACTTCATCAGACCCTACAAGTTCACTATCGCATTTGAGAATGCCTCCAAGCCCGGATGGGTGACTGAAAAACTGACTCATCCCATG
>CAZKFK010000028.1:0-7596 GCA_964552095.1 Candidatus Woesearchaeota archaeon
AAAGCCATTGATATCAAAAGCTTTATAAACTGTTTTTGACTTTATATCTATTAACTAAGAATGTAATCATTAATTACTATCACTTATCACATATCATAGCATTAATACTCATTTTTGGGTTTGCTATTAAAAGCTAGAGTATGGTTTCTTTCTCAGTTTAATCCAATTAAAAACTAAATGAATAAAATAAGATAACAATAACATGGGAAAAATATCACCACCTTCAATCAAATATATCATAAAGATCAAGTTTGAGACAGAAGGATTGATTGAAAAACCAGACATTATTGGAGCTATTTTCGGACAGACTGAGGGCCTTTTGGGTGAGGACCTTGAACTAAGAGACTTGCAGAAGAAAGGCAAGATAGGCAGGATAGATGTATCTGTCCAAGAAGATGAGTCAAAGACAACAGGTATCATAGAGATTCCGACTTCCATTGATAAGGCTGAAACAACTATCATAGCTGCTGCAGTCGAAACAATTGATAGAGTTGGGCCTACAAATGCCAAATTCGAGATCCAGAGCATAGATGATGTAAGGACAAGCAAGAGAGAGTATATCTTAGAGAGGGCTAAAAAGTTGATGGAAAAACTCTCTGAGCAGAGTCCTGAATCAGGTGTGATGGAAAAACAAGTGATGGAGCATACAAAGACAGCAAGGATTCAAGAGTACGGTCCTGATAGGCTGCCTGCAGGTCCTGAAATAGATTCTAGTGAAGAGCTAATTGTTGTTGAGGGCAGAGCAGATGTCCTTAATCTATTGAGGATGGGCATAAAGAATGCAATTGCAATGAATGGGACTATGTTGCCTCAGACAATCAAGGACTTAAGCAAAGACAAGAAGATAACTATTTTCGTCGATGGAGACAGAGGAGGCATCTTGATATGCAAGGATGCTATAAGCACTGCAAATGTATCTTTCATAGCTAGAGCGCCTGATGGAAAAGAAGTCGAGGAACTCGCGGATAAAGAGATCAATCTAGCTTTAAGAGCTAGGATGACTGTCGATGAGTTCAAGAAAAAGTACTTGAACGGCAGTGGAAATGGCTATGACCGAGAGAGGACTTATCGAAGGTCAGAGAGATCTGAGAGAGAGGAGAGGCCTCGGAGACAAGAACAAGTCCAGGAATTGACTGAAAATGATAAAGAATACTTGCGAGAGTATTTTGAGAATACAAAGGATTCCGGAGATGCAGTTGTTTTTGCCAAGGAAAACGGAAAGCTTGAAGTCCTTAAGAAAACCTCAGCAGATGATGTCTTGAACTATCTTTATAGGATAGCGAGAAAACAAGCAAGAATCTTTGCTATAGCTATAGATGACACTGCAACAAGGTCATTGATAGGGATAGCTGAAGAGCTTGGATGCAAGGCAATTGTGGCAAAGAACTTCGCCGCTACTTCTGAAAGATTAGAGATGCTCAGCTTTTAATCAACCTTTTTTTAATTTATTTTTTATTTTTTTCTTTTTAATAATATCCTTTTTATCATAATAAAATTTATATACTTTATAGGACAAAAAGATACATGAATATTAGTGTGACTGCATTGAGTAAGCTGATTTCAGGAGAAGAACCTTGTTTATTTAAGCATTGGTATGGTGTCCATAATAAAGAAAAGGATAAGCATGACTTAGATAAAAAGTGGATTTCTTGGAGAATGAAGCATAATGATTTTGTTACAAAAGTTTCTGTTGAGTTACAGGATAATGGTGGAAAGTTGAAAAGAGAAGAATGGATAAGGGTTCCTTTATCCGAAGACAATATGTTGCTTGGCAAGGTAGATTTGCTTCAGGATTTAGGAAGTGAGATAAAAATCTATGAAATAAAAGGTGGAACCTCGAGTTCCCATGCACATATAATGCAAATTTTGATTTATTTAGATATGTTTAGAAAATTAAAAGAGTATAAAAATAAAAAAATATTAGGCATTTTAAAATATGATAATGTTGAACAAGAATATACCCCCTCGGATATTCCTGAAGGATTCTCGGAAATAATATCAAAAAATATAAAAATTCTTCTTGGAAAAGAAAAACCGGCTAAGATTATGGGGGGCGGCTGCAAATTTTGTGAAGTTCCTTGTGAGTTAAAAAAAGCATAGCGAAACTATTTCTAAAAGAACGTAAGGTCTAATTAAGATAAAAATCTAAAGAATCACTTCTTCGCAACTACATCGATGCAGATTCCTGCAGCGACTGTCTGACCAGCATCTCTGACTGCGAATCTTGCCATGTGCGGATTGACACTCTGTTTCTCTATGACTACTGGCTTGACTGGCCTCAACTTTACAATTGCAACATCCCCGTTCTTCAAGAAGTCAGGATTCTCTTGTGAGACTTGGCCTGATTTTGGGTCAAGCTTCTTATCTAGAGAGATGAACTGAACCGGTACTTGAGATGTGTGAATGTGCAATACAGGCGTATAGCCCTTTGCGATTACAGTTGGATGGTTGATGACTGCAATCTGTGCTGTGAATTCCTCTACAACTGTTGGAGGGTTGCTCTCAGCAGCTATGATATCTCCTCTTGTGATGTCTTGTTTTCCTACTCCTCTTATGTTGACTCCGACATTATCTCCTGCTATCGCTTCTTTTAGAGCCTCATGGTGCATCTCCACTGTCTTGACTTCTCCATGCACTCCTGTTCCTGTTTTAGCAGGCAAGATTATGACTTTGTCTCCAGGCCTGATCTTCCCAGTCTCTATTTTTCCGACTGGAACAGTTCCGACACCTGTGATTGAATAGACATCTTGGATTGGCATCCTTAAAGGCATGTCAACTGGTTTCTTTGGCATGTCGAATAAATCAAGCTGTTCAAGTAGAGTAGGACCATTGTACCACTTCAATTTCTCGGATTTCTTTGTTATGTTGTCTCCTTGATATGCGCTTGCTGGTATGAAATTGATTTTCTCGATCTTGTATCCAACTGCTCTCAATAGAACTTTCAGGTCCTCAACAACCTTGTTGTATTTTGCTTGATCAAAATTGACTGTGTCCATCTGATTGATTAAGACAGCTATTTGGTCGACACCCATTGTCCTGCATAACCATAGATGCTCTTTTGTCTGTGCCATTACACCGTGCTGGCAAGCTACAACTAGAATTGCGGCATCTGCCTGTGATGTTCCTGTGATCATGTTCTTGATGAAGTCCCTGTGCCCAGGAGCGTCGATTATTGTGCATGCATACTTCTTTGTTATAAGCTTCTTGTATGCCAAGTCGATTGTGACTCCTCTTTCTCTCTCTTCTTTGAACCTGTCCATGACAAAAGCGAACTCAAAACCCTTCTTTCCCAGCTTCTCAGCTATGTCTTTCATCTTCGCCAATTCTTGCTCAGAGAAGACTCCAGCTTCGTAGAGCATTCTGCCTACAGCTGTACTTTTTCCGTGGTCGACATGACCAACGAATACGACATTGAAATTTGGTTTTTCGCCTGCCATAAAATATTTTTGTGAAAGTAGATTTATAAATGTTTCGGTGAACGATGACATTTATAAATTTATTGATTTATTCTTCTTAAAACCCTGTATGGAAAAGTTCTAAGAAATTCTTGCAATCTGAATTGCGAATACTGCTCAAGATGCTGATTAAAAGCAGGAACCAATTCTCTTTCATGCTGTCTTAGACATCCTTCAAATTCATCTTGTGGTCCTGCTAAGATTAAGCAATTAGTCTGCCAAGTTATCCAAAAGAATTCTGTTCCTATTTTCATAACATCAAATGGAAAAAACCGACAGTCATATGGGCGATCTTGATGTATATCACAAAGTCTTGAGGCATTATAAAATCTGCATGGAGAGGTGGTATTTAGCCTAGGGTGCTTTTCCTTATCAACTTCTGTTACATATAGTGGAAAAGAGATTTTCCACCCACAACACTTATCTGCACACTCTAAACATTTATCCCATAACTTGGATGCCATCTTGAAAATGTCCTGTCATTTAAAACCCTTTTCTTAGCTTCTTTTCTTCCATTTGAAATCAAGATAACACGGGAGTTCTCTTTTTCATCAATCATCTCATAGTTCAATTTTTTATCAAGATTTTTCAGGATTTTTTTTGAAAAATCCTTGACTTCTTTGTGTGTCGGCATATCCTCTTTTTTCAGCCTATACTGCGAGTAGCCTATGTGCATGTACGCTTTGACCTCTATGAAGTCAGGAGCCGCAATTTTTATCAGTTTTGCATAGTTCTCTGGCTCAATCATATTGATGCTTTTGATTAGAGTCAGTCTTAGTACTGTTCTCGTGCTTCTTGACAAGGATTTCAAAAGCCTCAAAGTTTTAAGAAACTTGGGCCAAGCAGATTTTTCAGGATTATTCGTGATTTTCCTGAAAATTTTTTCATCTGGATACAATAAAGAAATATAAAGCTGAGTCGGAAGAGCTTTTTTTCTTTTCAGCTCTCTTAATTTTTCTGGAAGAAGCCCGTTTGAGACCAAAAAAGAGTTTATCTTTTTCTTTTTTAGAGATCTTATCATCTCTGATAGATAGGGATAGAGAGTCGCTTCTCCAGTAAGGCTTATCGCGAATTGGCTTGGGTTCATGGCTTCATGGAATTTTTTTAAGTTCGAGGTCTCGCTTCCTTTGAATCCTTGAAGAATCTTCCTCTGTTTCTGGATACATCCGTCGATGATAACTTTTGGCCTATCTGCATTAATTATCCTGCCTTTATCTGTACAAGTCAAATCTCTCCAGCAGTGGACGCATTTGTTCTGGCAATTCTTCAGTGTGCATGACATCTGCACACATCTATGACATGCTATCCCATAGAACTGTTCTTTGTAGCAGACATCTTTATCTCTAAGAGATTGCTTTGTCCATGTGCATATCTTTATCGCACTGTGCCTTCCTACAAGTCTATAGCCTTGTTTTTCAAATCTGTTCTGAGGTTTTTGGGAAAATTTCATTTTCCTAGAAGACAAATTGATAGATTATTCCTGCAATAAATATCAATGAAAGGATTATGATCACTGGCCAGCTCAGAGGGATGGAGTATTCTGGCTTTCTCTGGCCTGTTTTCTTGGCTTTCTTCAAGATGAAAAGGACAAGAATCCCTGCCAAGCCCCCTGAAATCCCTCCAATCAGGCTTATTATCTCAACAAAATCAACAAGATTGAGGATAAGAATCAATAGGATTATGATGAAAGCCGGGAAAAAAGCCAGCGCAAATGCATCATCATGCTTGACTTTGAAATCAAATACATAGAGTTCTTTCAGTGCTATTCCAAGGGCGCAGAAAGCTGTGAACATAGTGAATACAGCGAGCAAGGAAGGAAGTCTTCCTAGAGCAATTGTCGCTATTTCTGGAGTATTCTGACCTGAAAATCCATAGACCGCGACGACAAAAAGGATATAGAGAACAATAGGAATCAGACTGCCGATTATTATGGCTTTCTTCATCTTCTTTTCCTGACCTTTGAGCTCTTCCCTCAATTCAGGCAAAGCAGAGAGAGCCATGAATGCAAATAAAATAGCTCCATACGGCATGAACCACATGATAGGATTTGAGGATATGAATGTGAAATTATTTAGGTTTATCTTTGATGCAAAAAATCCGAAAATCGCTAGGACTGTTGCAGATACTGCGATAAGCCCTACTGTCTCACCTCTTTCTAGAGCTTTTATGCCATAGTAGACTATGGGTAACATGACAAAGAAGAATATCATGCTCATCATCATCGAGAAGTTAAGGTTCCCGAAGAGAACAAAGCTCAGGGCCTCGCCCTCTCCGATTGTGTAAGCTATCAGGGCGCCATAAAGAAAAATAAGGCTGGAGATGAACATCAGATACTTGCCCTTTTTTCCGATGTATTTTTCAGCATATCCTGGAAGATGATGGGCTGTTTTCGTTCTAAGGATTACTTCGCCAAGATATAGGTTGATGAAAAGTGCTATAAATCCTAAAACAAGCAAATCAATAATGCCTATCAGAAAGCCTGCTTTTGAGAACACATAAGGCAAGCCAAGAATCCCTGCACCGATGATAGTGCCTGTCAGAGTTGCGATTGCCGCAAACAACATACTCGACCTCTTTTTCATATGAAAAAGAGGATAGATTGTTTTAAAAAGTTTATGGGGCTGCTGGAATTTGAATCCAGACCGAGACGTCCCGAACGTCTAATCATAACCAAGTTAGACTACAGCCCCATGACAATATTCAGAATTTTAGATTTAAAGAACTTATTATAGCAGTTTCTTGATATCTTCGACTTTGTCGAGCTTCTCCCATGAAAAATCAGGGTCATTCCTGCCGAAGTGGCCGAAACATGCTGTCTTCTGATAGATAGGACGTTTCAACTGAAGATGCTTGATTATCTCTGCTGGTTTCAAAGGAAAGACTCTCTTGATTATCTCGATTATCTTTTCCTCAGAGATTTTTCCTTTGTTGAAAGTGTTTACATAGATTGAAAGAGGATGTGCAATGCCGATAGCATATGATAATTGAATTTCAATCTCGTCTGAGACTCCGGCAGCTACAAGATTTTTTGCAACATATCTTGCTGCATAAGCAGCTGACCTGTCTACTTTGCTAGGATCTTTTCCTGAGAATGCTCCACCGCCATGCTTTCCTCCGCCCCCATATGAATCAACTATAATCTTCCTTCCGGTGACTCCAGAATCTCCTTCTGGGCCTCCTATCACGAACCTTCCTGTTGCATTTATATGCAGGATAGTCCCTTGGTCAAGCATAGAGCCACAGACAGGCTTGATGACTTTATCAAGAATCTCTCTCTTCAGGTCCTGCTCATCTATGTCTTCTGTATGCTGTTGAGCGATTACAACAGTATGAAGTCTTTTTGGTTTATCATGCTCATACTCTATTGTGACTTGGGATTTGCAGTCTGGACCAAGCCCTTTAATTAGATTGGCTTTTCTTACTTCTGAGAGCCTCTTGACAAGCTTATGAGCTAAGATTATAGGCATGGGCATGAACTCTGGAGTCTCATTCGTTGCATAGCCGAACATTATCCCTTGGTCTCCTGCACCCTGCTCTCTATCATCAGTTGCAGTAACTCCCAGAGAGATATCTGGGCTTTGCTCTTGGATAGCTGAGAGAACAGCGCAGTCATCACAATCAATCCCGAATTTAGGGTCAGTGTATCCAATTTCTTTCAATTTTTTTTTCACTATGCTCTGAACATTGCAGTAGCCCTCTGTCTTAATCTCTCCAGCTACTACAATCATAGAATTTTTTGTGAGGCATTCTATTGCGACTCTTGAATCAGGGTCCTGCCTTATCAAATCATCTAGAATAGCATCTGCGACTTGGTCACAGATCTTATCTGGATGCCCTTCTCCAACACTTTCTGCAGTCACTAATCTTATCATGATTAGATTAAGATAAAAGTGGTTTAAAAAGATTATTATTATACTATTCTAACATCATTTGAATTCAGTTTTGAACCAAATTCCAAAAACATAGGTCTGAAGTTCAGATGCCTTGACTATAACATTTAAAAATACAAACTTCATAAAAAATAATGGTCACTAAAACTGACATAAAAAATAATACAAAAAGAGCTGACTTGGCTATTTCTCTAATAGAAAATAATAACCCCAAGGTTCTTGAACTTGGAACAGGAGATGGAGAACTTTTT
>CAZKFK010000029.1:0-7309 GCA_964552095.1 Candidatus Woesearchaeota archaeon
ATTTACATGAGCTAGACTATTTTATTAAAAATGTTTTAATGGTAAAGGGTTATATTCGGTATGTCGATGATTTTATAATCTTGCATGAAAGTAAAGAACAACTTGAACTTTGGAAAGCGGAGATAGATCAATTCTTAAAAGAAAACCTGAAAATTGAATTGCATCCCGAAAAATCTAGAATTCTCTCTCTTTCAAGAGGAGTTGATTTTGTGGGTTTTAGGAATTTTTATTATCATAGGCTATTGAGAAAAAGAAATGTGAGAAAGATGTTGGCTAAAATTAAGTTATTTAAGGACGGGGGTCTGTCTTATAAAAAATTGTTAGAAAGTCATCAGGGTTGGGATGCGTATACAAAATGGGCCAATAGTCATAAGTTGAGAGAAAGTATCAATGAAGAGATTCGTGCTTTGAATAAGTCCCTTTAAGTTAACAATACATGAAAGATAAAAAATAAAAAAATTAAACACCTTGTGGGAAATAGCATCGATCCCAACAATAAGTCTCGCTGTATCTTAGGATACAGAGTTCATAGCAAGAGCTAGCTGTGCTATATGCCCCCATACTTTCTCCACCAGGCAATCCAGATTCATAGCTCATGGTTCTTAATGGGGCTGGCACAACATTTGTTTCATTGATGCATGCGCCACTTCTGCATCCAGAATAACAGTACAGATATACATGCGCTGCACTATTATTATAGCAGTAGTACTCTTTCAGGATACTTGTGTTAGTGCAATTATCACTATAAGATTTGCCTTTGTATTTTACGATTCCAGAAATATAGGGCACAATCCCACCATCAGAATCAGTACAATTTGTTCGATTTCCTAAAGTTAGGCTTGTCGCAGTGCTCGTTCCGCTGAAAGAAGCTCCCGCACTCTCCTCATTTGTTCCAGTACTTGGGACTTGGATGTTGAAGAAACTGAAGACAATTGCGACAGCCAATAACGCAGCTATCACAACAAGAACCCCGAAAAGTGCCTTGTTCGAGCCAGCATTGTTGTCTTTGCTCGGCGTCTCTTTAAAATTATTTTTCATTCTAAACCTCCTTTCAAACAATTAAAACATCAATAAAAAAGAAGCAAGAACTACTTTATATATCTATTGAGCTGCTATGAACTTTCTAGCCAAAGGACTTGAATCCATTGCATGCTGCTGCGCGATATCTTCATACATCTTATACAGGATCATAACTGAAAGCAGGATTCCTGTCCCACGCACTAAAGCGCCAGTTATATCTGCAAGAGCAGCTATTAAACCGACAGCTGCTCCGCCCATGATTGTCAGAGGCATGACGTATCTGGATAAGATTGATTCAATCACTCTTGGGTCTCTTCTGAATCCAGCGACTTGCAAGCCGCTCGAAGATATCTGATTAGCCTGATTAGAGGCATCCATCCCAGATGTCTTGACCCAGAATATAGCGAACATGATTGAGCCAGCTATCATGAAGAGGATATAGAATATAGATTGATATATCATGACTGGCTGCAAAGAGCCCTTGATTATAGGCTCTATTATCCCATTATTTGGAGGAGAGAGCCAGAACGATAATCCAGATTGAGCGACTCCATTACTGAAGTGTCCTAAGAAAGTCGCTTTTTTAGCGACATTCTCTGCAAGAGTTGCAACTAATTGAAGATTAGCATGCAAGGCAGCTGTCAATATGACGGGGATGTTGCTTGTATAGAAGAAATTCAAAGGCCATCTTATGTTCATCCCCCTGATTCTTCCAAAAGATAGAGGAACCTCAACTTTTATTGATTGAGTATAGACGACAACAAAGAACACAAGGACTGTCGCTGCAATAGCTGCAAAAGCCACACTTGCAGTTATAATCGCTCCAGGACTTGAAGGATTTATCAATGAATTGATTAAAACTAAGACTTTTCCAGTTGGTTGAATGACTCTGCCCTGTCCTAAAAATCCAAAAGCCTTAGTGAATAGTTGCCAGGCAACTCCGCCCACTATGAATAAGCTGACTCCAGAACCGAAGCCATATTTCGAGACTATCTCATCCATGTACAGGACAAGGACTCCACCGATGACAAGCTGAAGGACGACAAGCCACTCAAATCCAGGAATAGCTCTTATTCCTCCCATCAGGACATATATCAAAGCTTCAAATACGACAAAGAACAATGATAGTGTCTTCTGCAGTCCTTCGAAAAGTCTTTTGCCCTCTTTATCTTGAAGATTGATGTTCAATAGCTTCGAGCCCACAAGGAGCTGCAATACTATAGAAGCAGTGACAATCGGCCCTATTCCCAGGCTCATCAAACTTCCGAAGCTTGCTCCGAAGATGATTGATAAGAATTCGAACTGGCTCAGAGAGCTTGCTTCAAGCTTATATAATGGGATATTCGATAAGATAAAGAAAAATCCAAGGATGATTAAAGTCCACTTCAATCTCTTGCTGAACTCCAGCCTCTTTTCAGTAGGGCCCCGAACTTCAGGCAAGTTCAATAATAAATCCTTTAGAGCCATTTTTTCTTTTTCCTTTATTATTCTTTTATGACTTTGCCGCCAGCCTTTATGATTTTCTCTTCAGCTATCTTTGAAAAGCCAGAAGCCTTGATAAAAATCTTTTTTGTGACTTTCCCAGAACTCAAAATTTTAAAGCCTTTCATGTCAACATGAAAACCATCGCTCTCTTTTTTTGCCTTGCCTTCTCTAATAAATCTTTCAATCTTATCATTTATGAAACCGATGTTGATTCCTCTTGTCTTATTGTATCTGCTCCTAAAACCATGTTTTCCAAAATAATCTGGTGCGTTTTTTAAGACCCAGAGCCTTTTCTGTCCAGCTCTTTTTCCTGTTCCAGCCATGCCCTTTCCTCCACGATGGCCCTTGCCCCTATAATTCTGTCTCGAGCCAGTGCCTGCTGTCCTGCTTCCTCTCAATCTTGACCTTTTAGTCCTTTTTCTTTTCATGATGTAAGTAAGTTTGTAGCTATCTGGATTTTGCAACGTTGTGCTTCATGCACCAAAATCCTTTTTATTTAGCTTTTTATAACTTAACCCTCCTACATTTATTATTTATTTGACTACTTTCCTGCTCTTTGGCTTGAATATCTGTGCAAGGCACTTTCTGCATCTGACCTTTCCTTCAGCAATCTTTCTTGCCTCGACCCTCATCTTTGCTCCGCAGTTCTTGCATACGAAGACATTCTTGAAAAGTCTTGCCTGTGCAGCTTCAATTTTTCCTGCCATGCTCAAAACCTCTGTGTTTTGGGTATGCAGAAAATATTTTTATTTTCTAGCATTTTTTAATTATTTTTTATTTATATCTTTAATCTCGATTTATATCAATCTTTTTATTATCTTCTTCCCGTCGACGTCCCAGTACTCGACATTTTGGTTCTCAACTATACCTTCTATCAGGTCTGCCGCAATCTTTATATCAGAACTTTCAAAAGTCTCGAGGTCCATTATATTTGCTATGCCTGTTTCTTTGTTTATTCCTAGGACTTGGGCTCTTCTTTTTTCTATCATCGGGACCTCAAATCTCTCTGAACCCGGGACAGCGATGATCTTTTTCTTGTCATCAATTATCCCTATGGCTTCTATTCGACATTTGCTCGCCCCGTGCTTTCCGCTCTTGCTGATATCTATGTTCTTGACAGAACAGGCTGTGCCATCTATTATGATGTTCATTCCGCACTTGACGTTGTTTGCATCAATCAGATTTGCCATTTTTATTGACACTTACTTAAGAAAAAAATGATTTTTAAATGTTCTCTTTTCAAGAAAAAACTAGAAGTTCCTCTTTATGTTCTCCTTTATTGCTCTCATTTCATCCTTTCTTCCCTTCTTCGTTGTCCTCTTCAATTTTGGATATACTATGCTGGCTCTTGTTTTTGGTCTAGGTATGCTCGGCGCTGTTATTGGCTTGCCCCGGGCTATTTCCTTCATTATCCTTTCGACTTCCTCTCTGGCCTCTTTTATCTCCTCTCTTGTCTTGGAACTTTTTTTAGGTGCAATCTCTTTCAAAACTCCCTCAAGAAGCCTTATCTTGAGCTCTTGCTCATACACTTTTCTTGCCATGATGCCCATAGCAGTCCAGATCTGTGCATTTGCGGGCTTATCTGATTTTTTATATGCTGGGAAGAAAGTAGTTTTCTTTATAAGGTCATCAACATACTGCCCTATATCTTTGTCCAGGTCTTTTCTCCAATCCATTCAATTAAACAAGTTTTATTATATTTAAGCTTTATTGTGATGTATTAACTAAAAAAAGACAATAATCTTTAAAAAGAAAAACATGTATTCAAAACATGGCAGAGCAAGGGGACCGAGCGCAAAGACCGATTCAAAGACCTTTTCTAAAAAATCTAAAAAATGTTCTTTATGTTGATTCTCCGTCTGTAGCATCTGGAATGAAGCAAAGCTGTATCAGATTTTTTCTTAATTTAGTGACAAATCTTTCTTACTATCCTAATTTTAGACTTGCTCTTCCGAGGATAGGGCGTCCTGCTAGGATTGATCTTACAATCTTTGAACCAGCAATGCCCTACACAGAGCCGGAAATAGCCTTGATATCAAGGCAATATGCTCCAGGACACCCCGAGTATGAAGGGCTTCTTCAATACTGCTTGAAAAATCGAGGCATGTCTGGTTTATTACTGCCTATAGTTGTTAAGGCTGAGCATCCTGAGTCAAAATTTCTGGGTTATACTTCTATGGACACAAGAAGCTCAGTTGCTCAGCAGGCGTTAAGTAGATTGAAATCCTTAAGAGAGAGAGCAGACATAGAAATACTTGCCTGTTTTCTGAAAAAAGATTTGAAGCCAGAGGGATTAAACCGTTTTTTAGAGACGCATGGATTTGTTCCTGTTGATTCTGAATAAGAATTAATCTGAAGCAATAACTTTAAAACCCTTCTTTTCTAAGAAAATCATAAAGCAAAAGAAAAATATCCATGACAATAAAAATGGCAACAAAGAAAAACGATTTTATTGAGCTCGATTTTATAGGGAGGACTGATTCAAAAGATGGCCCTATCTTCGATACTACTGAATTCAATAAAGCTAAAGAATCAGGATTGGCTGATGAAAAAACTAAAGACAGGTTCAAGCCAGTCAAGCTCTGCATAGGCCAAGAGATGGTCTTGAAAGCTCTTGACAAAGATCTTGAAGGCAAAGATCTCAATAAAGTTTATCATCTTGAAATCAAGGTCAAGGAAGCCTATGGCCACAGAGATGCGAAGCTGATAAGGACAGTTCCATTAACATCATTTGAGGAGATGCCTCAACGAGGGATGTTCGTGAATGTGAATGGCATGGTTGCTAAAGTTGTCTCTCTAAATGGGGGCAGAGTTATAATTGATATGAATCATCCTCTTGCTGGAAAAGACCTTTTCTATGAATATAAGATTCTGAAAATAATTGAGAATACAAAAGAAAAAGCTCAAGTCATTTTGGAGATGTTCGGCATAGAGGACAAGAATGTTGAGCTGAGAGAGAACAAATTAATCATCAAGCAGAAAGTCCAGGACATAATTCAGAATGTGGTGAAGAAGAAGATAAAAGAACTTCTAAACCTTGAGATGGACTTCATCCATCAAGATTCTAAAAAAAATCTTGAAGAAGAAATAGGTAATAGGGTCAAGAAAGAGAAATAAAAGGTCAAGAGGTGATTCATAAAATGAATCATCAATACGCTAGATATGATCCACGAAATCTGCGGAAAGACTGGCTTGTGAGCATAATAACAAGTGCAATTTCTGGAATTTTTCATGAATTCTATCAAGTCGATTATAAAAATGTTGAAAGACTTGAGAAATTAAGAGAAAAGCCTTTCTTCTTGGTCTCAAATCACCAGAGCCTTCTCGACATCCCTCTTGCAGAGATTCCTGTAAGGGATGTCTTGGATAGATACCTCTTCTTTGTTATGAAATCCTCGCTTCCTTCATTCATGCGATATCTAGGAGGGATTAATGTGACAAGGGACCCAGATATAAAAGACAGGCTAATGGAAGCGAGGGACAAAGATGGACTTGACGATAAGCAAGGAAGATATCTAAAAAAAGCACTTGTAAAACTCGCTAGTAGAATGAAAGACAATCTTTATGAAAAAATTCTCCCAGAACTTATGGCCTCTGGAGAAGCTATAACAATATACCCTGAGGGTTCTAGATTTCATGGAACAACATTAATAGATACTGGATTCCCAAGAGCTAATTTAAGGAAGATGCTCGAAGTGCAAGAAAGAGCACAAACCTTAAAGCAAGACCCCTCATTTCAAGTACCTTTCCTACCCCTCTACATCCAATATCTTCCATTAAGAAAACCAGGTTCAAAGATAGTAGTAGAGGTAGGAGAACCGAAAACTTTTGCAAATGATGATCTTGAAGGTCTGTGCAGGCATCTTGTTGAGCATATAAAATCATTTAGATTGTCACAGCAATAAATAAGATATATGTTGTCTATCCTAATAAACTTTAAATATCTAAATCTCACCAGTATACTATAAATGATGAAAGGGGGATAAAAAAGACGCATGGCAGAACTTTTTAGAACAAGAGAGGAGACTCATGAGATAGACAAGGAGCTTGAAGAGATAATCAACAGGCAGAAGGCCTCTATCCGAGTTTTCGGTGTTGGGGGAGGCGGAAATAACACTCTGACAAGGATGAAAGAGATAGGGATTAAAGGAGCAGAGTGCATAGCCTTGAATACAGATGCCCAAGACCTTCTATATACTTATGCAGATACCAAAATCCTTATCGGCAAGGAATTGACTCATGGACTTGGAGCAGGCTCAAACCCGCAAGTCGGAGAAGAGGCTGCAAAAGAATCAGAGCATGAGATAAAGCAGAAACTCCAAGGAGCAGATATGTGTTTCATAACATGTGGCTTAGGGGGAGGAACAGGGACAGGAGCTGCTCCTGTTGTCGCGAATACCGCAAAAAAACTTGGTGCTTTGACCATAGCTGTAGTCACAATTCCCTTCACAATTGAAGGACAGAAAAGATACGAGAATGCCATGCAAGGATTAGAGAGAATGGAAGAATCTGTTGATACTTTAATAGTCATTCCAAATGACAAGCTTCTTGAACTTGCTCCAGACTTGCCTTTACATACAGCTTTCAAGATAGCTGATGAGATCTTGACAAATGCAGTCAAGGGCATCACAGAACTTGTCACAAAAGCAGGCCTTGTAAATCTTGATTTCGCAGACATACGCGCTGTGATGACAAATGGCGGAGTTGCAATGATAGGTGTTGGAGAGTCTGATTCTGGAGATAGGGCAACAGAAGCTGTCGAGAAAGCCATAGAAAATCCCTTGCTTGATGTGGACATAACAGA
>CAZKFK010000030.1:0-6911 GCA_964552095.1 Candidatus Woesearchaeota archaeon
GTTTTATGTTAATCAGACATAACTAAAGTATTTAAATCTTTCGATTAATTTACACATAGCTTGTCAATAGAAACTAGTTTCTATTATGAGTAGAAACCTTACCAAATATTAAAGAGAGTTCCTCAATATGTCAAGCTTTCCAGAGAGGATTTTGAATGTTGTCCGTCAAAATAATTTTTGAGATAACCTCTCGTCTTTCTAACCACTACTTTTTTAAATCCCCTAATCTCTAAAATAATAGTTTCAAACGCGCTGATAGTATAGTGGTTAGTACTCGACGTTGCCAAATTAGAACCACCAGCGAGGTTCCGATACCTCCTGCGACCGTGGTTTGCAAAAACGTTGTGACCCGGGTTCGACTCCCGGTCGGCGCATATTTGTTCTTTGATTTATTTTTTATATCTTCAATCTATATTATAGGATATATATACTATAAAATATATGTTAAAATAGATAAATCGGCGCCGACCTTTTAGAGATAAGGCGTTTTGCAGATTGCTTGTCTTACGCGCATGTAATAAAATATTTAAACACCCATTATCTTATAAATCAGTAAAAAGAGGAACATAGAAAATCTAAAAAATGTCAGAACTGAGCCCAGTGTATGATGGGAAGATAAACCACGGCGGTATCTTTGATTTCAAGGAGCTCTATAAATTCATGTTCGATTGGTTCAAAGACTATCAGTACCTTCTTCATGAAAAAAAATACTCTGAAAAAGTCAAGGCTGATGGAAAAGAGCTCGAGATAGAGTGGCTCTGCTTCAGGAAGATATCTGATTACTTCAGGTTCAGGATAAGGATGGTCGCAAGATTCTTGAGGATGGTCAGCGTCGAAGTCCAACAAGAAGGGGTCACGATAAAGAGAGACAAGTCAGATATGGAGATAAAGTTCTATACCTGGCTCGAGCGAGACTATGAGAACAGGTGGGAACAGAATCCTGTCACCAAGTTCCTTAGAGGCCTCTATGATAAGTACATAATAAGGAGCAGGATAGATTTCTATGAGGATAAGCTGAAAGATGAGATAGATGAGATGATGACGCAGACCAAGTCTTTCTTGGCCCTATCTGCAACTAGAACGTAGTTTTAGTGTTAAGCAGTAGGACATATATTTTAGAGCATAATCATCTTTTTATATACAAGGATTCTTGATTTTAATGGCATTCAAGCTCTTAAGCAGGGAAAAGGAGAAGAGGCCAGATAAAGAAGAGTACTATCTTTCTATAGCCAAACAGATTTCACAGAGAAGCACCTGTTCTAAAAAAAGATTCGGGGCTATCATAGTAAAAGAGGATAATATAATCGCTGCAGGTTACATGGGGAGTCCAAGAGGGACTCCCAACTGCATCGATATAGGAAAATGCGCTCAAGAGAAAGAGAAAAAAACATATATAGATAACTGCCGAGGGGTCCATGCAGAGCTCAATGCTATAATCAATGCTGCGAGAGCAGGCACATCTGTCCTTAATGGAACAATGTACCTCTATGGAGAGGATGCAGCCTCAAATAAGCAGCTATTAGGGAAGCCATGCAAGAGCTGCAGGAAAGTCATAGTGAATGCAGGCATAAGTGAAGTCATAGTCCCTGGGGAAAAAGGTCTAAGGAGATATCGAACAGAGTTCTGGGTGAAAGAGCAGAAAAAAGACCCTTTCGTAGATGTGATATAAAGTATAAGAAGACTTCTGAAATATGGGGTAAGTGTTTAGAATATAGGTTTCACAACGTTGTGAAAACAGCTGTTTTCACTGAAACCTTTTCGTTATAATGATTATTTGATATATACTAAACAATCACTTCAAGTCAGAAATCCTTTGCTTTAATTTTCTCAAAGCTTCGTCTTTATTGACCTCTCTCCCTATAGGCTGTATCTTGAAGTCATGTGAAGGCATCGCTTGAAGCCTTACCAAAGAAAATTCATCGACTTGAGGCATGAACCCCACAAGTCTAGCAAGTTCTTCATGAGCCTCATTTACAACAACTGTGCCTCTCTGGATTAATCCAGCTTTCTCTTTATTCTCTTTTCTTGCAAGAACAGCCGAGCTATTCAAGTTGAACAGAGAGTTCTGGACATCTTTCAATCTCTGCTTGATATCATCCAGCTCATCTCTCTCTAGTTTTATGAAGACAGTCATTTTTTTATTGATATCTATTTGATTTTCTCTTGCATGTTGTGCTGAGGCACTCAGCCTATTTAATCTTCAGCGAGGTTCGAACTTATGTTCCTTATCTCGCCCTTAATTCCTTCAACATCGGATTTCCAGGATTCTATCTCAGAGTTCTCATCTGAACTAAGCTCCTCGAGCCTTGTCATTATGCTATCCAGTTCTTTTAGCTTATTCTCGATGCTTTCAAGAGAAGCAACTATCTGTTTGAACTTGTCTATCTTGACGAATATCTGTTTTCTCTCTCTCTTCTGTTTGAAGGAAAAATCTTCTGGAATTCCCTCTGGGAGCTCATCAGCACTTTCACTCTCTTCAGGCACTTCTTCTATTTTCCTCTTGCCTTTCTTTGGCATCTCTTCGGCAAAAGAATTTTCATCAAAATCATCGCCCATCTCCTTGTCAAATAGGTCTTTAGAACCAGCTCTTCTAATCTCTCTAGTCTCCTGAAAATCCTCTTGTGGAGGTTCAGGAATCCTTGAAACTTTCTTTTTGAATAGCATTTTTTATAATTTCTTAGATAATATAAATACCTTTGTAGTAACTTGTGAATTACATCTCTTAAAATACTAAAAGCATAAGATATAAATATTTTTTGTTCCTAAAAAAAGTGCTGAAATAAAGGATAACATATTAAAAAGGAACGATTAACATGAAGAAAGACGAGAACCTTGTTGTTTTTTTGAAGACAATAGTAAGAAGGATAGCTGGCAAGAACGCAGAGGATATCATAGATATTCTGTATCAGAAAGAGAACGTCAATGAGTTCAAGATAGCTGAAAAGCTGAAAAGGAACATAAATGAGGTCAGGAACATCCTCTACAAACTCTCTTCTTTCAATATAATAACCTCAACAAGGAAAAAAGACAAGAGAAAAGGATGGTATACTTATTTCTGGACCCTGGATGTCGAGAATGCCCTAGAAACTTTGTTGAAATTCAAAGAGCAGGAGATGAAGAACCTGGAGCAGCTTGTGAAAAGCAGGCAGATGAAGCAGTTCTACTTCTGCGAAGCGGATAATATAGAGATGTCTGAGGAAACAGCACTGCATCATAACTTTCTATGCCCTGAATGCAACCAGCTCCTGCAGCCAGCAAACGAAGAGAAAAAACTCAAAGAGATTAATCTAAGAGTCGATGCTGCAAAGAAAGAGTATGATATGTTGAAATCCAAGCTAGAGGAAATAAGGCCCAAGCCAGTCATAAAAGAGGAGAAAAAGAAGAAACCCAAGAAACCAAAGAAGAAAAAGAAAGTCAAACACCAAAAAGCCAAAAAAATCAAGAAAAAGGCGAAGAAGAAAAAGAACAAGGCAAGAAAAGTCAAAGCCAAAAAAGCGAAGAAGAAAAAGAAAAAGCATGGATAAGGTTTATTAAACTAGAATTCTTTATAGTATATGGCGGATGATAAATTTTCATATACTACGAGCTATAACACAAGCCCATATATCCGAAAGAAGCCAAAGAAAAGAAGCTTTTTGTCAGCGACAGTTATCCTGATTATCATAACTGTTCTGATATTTCTTGTTCAAGTCATTGTTGATTATGCAACAAATGGTTCCTTTACACGAATATTTGGATTAGTGCCCTCTGACATTTTGCATGGAAAAAATCTATGGTCTATAGTCACAACTATTTTCTTACATGGAAGCGCATTTCACATAATAATGAACATGCTCTCTTTGATGTTCCTTGGGTCGTTCCTTGAACGCATAGTCGGAAAGAAAAGGTTTCTTATGATATACTTTGTCTCTGGAATAGTGGCATCTCTGTTCTTTGTTTTTTTAGCTGGTTTTTTCGGCTCAACTAGCCTAGGTTCAGTTCTATTTGGAAGTCTAGATATAATCGCTGTCGGAGCTTCAGGAGCGATTTTTGGCCTTGCAGCGACTCTGATGATCCTGACTCCTAAGGTCAAGGTCTATATCTTTCCCATCCCAATCTCCATGCCTCTCTGGCTCGGCGTCTTGATTAATCTCAT
Organism: Candidatus Woesearchaeota archaeon; assembly: GCA_964552095.1. Lineage (GTDB taxonomy): Archaea > Nanobdellota > Nanobdellia > Pacearchaeales > UBA284 > JAPLYB01. Next base: position 4,136 of record CAZKFK010000030.1, read on the forward strand.
CGTGCTCTGGATTCTTTCAATAGCAGTTGGCTTGCCGATAGGCAATTCAGCTCATCTCGGAGGTTTCATATGCGGGCTTGCTTTCGGTCTATATCTCCGATTCAAGTATAAACGCAGGGTCCAAGTTCTCAACCAGTATATTTTGCAACAAAGATAAAATATAAGTGGTTTCTCATCCGATTTTGTATCTTGTAGCACTTTTTGCTTCAGCAAAAACAACATTGTGCTGCGCAATTACTTAAGGACGCATCTACCTCAATTCACTTACATTAAAACCATCTGCTTAGCTTTATCTGTTCTTTATGCTCTTTTAAGATGACGCTTTTATTCTTATACAAAGAAACAGGAAGTTGAAATCTTGTCTGACAAGATTTCAAAGCCTCCTCGACGCTTGTGAATCTCTCTGGCTTTTTTGACATAGCCTCTCTTGTGACTTCTCTTAAGATTCCGACACCACAAGGAGCCCAGTACTCCTCTCTGACTTCTCTCATAACAAGAACAGAAGCCTGTTTCTTTATCTGTTCAAGATACTCGCAAACCCCCAATCTGTTCACATAATACGCGCCTGTGACACTATCTGCATACCCCTTTTTTCCTGAATAGAATTCATAGTCCTGCCAAGTCGCTATGCTGTTCGGATTAGTTTCTCCAAAATATCCTTTTGATGATGCTTCAATGACCTCGAAACTCCAGCATCCAGGTATCAATAAGATATTATAGTGATTCCCAAGATAATTCGCACTGAAAACAAGGATCTCTGATATCTGCGGATAGTATTTTATCTTCTCAAGCAATTTTTTTGATATTGTATCATCTGTTGCTGTGACTGCCCATCTTGTCGGAACTAGCTTCCTTCCCGTACTTAAGCCAAGAAGGCCAGCACTCAAGATTTTGATTATGTTGCTCACTTTAATTCCAGAATCATAGAGCTCATTGATAGCAACTGTGGCTTTGGCATCTCCATCACTTGTCAGATAATCGACTTTCTTTTCGACATGTGGATTGCTTTCAAGTCTTGCATTTTTTAAAGGTGCTGGATTTCCTATCATAGCATTGTGCCCATCTAGATCAACGCGGATGATTGGCTTTTTCTCAAGTTCAAAACTTGCATCAACATGTCTATCAGCCAGTGCAATTTCCTGCATCAGATCCATGAATCGAGAATTTGTTGTCTTGATTGCTTTGATATTTGCTGAGAATCTTGAATAAATCATCCTTGACCTATATCCAAGAATATCTTGGATAGAAGCGTTCTGTTCATGCCAGGATTCAGGCAGGCTCAGATACTCTGTCTCTCCGAATTCAGCAGGGCTCAAGATTCCTGCAAACACATTCGGATAATTATATTTGCCGATAAAAATTTCAGGAGGGCTCGAGCCAGAGAACTCTTTCTCAATCTTGGGCTGGAACTGCTTGATGCTTGCAAGTATCCTGCATGGTCCTCCACACATGCCTCTCCCTTTGCATCTTACACATAAGTTTGACATTTTTGAGGTATGTCATTGTATCTGATTTAATTAAACAAAAGCGCATTAATGAATATAAAGCGCATACTCCCCTATTTCTTTGGCATAACTATCTCTCTGAGTATAATAATTTATCTATGCAATCAATAAGTTTAAAAATCATCTAATTCTTGAGACTTTATGAGATCATATTATAGTTATTTACGTGAAGCATATAAGCAAAAGGCTCCAGCGGAGTGGCAGAAGCTTCTGGCAGCTTGGCGAAAATCAAACGCTATTGTCAGGGTCCAAAAGCCATTCCGTCTGGATAGGGCCCGAACACTGGGATATAAAGCAAAGACAGGCTTTGTCATGATTAGAGTCAGGGTCATGAGAGGAGGAAGGAAAAAGCCAAAGAGAAGAGCGGGAAGAAGAAGTGCAAGGCAAGGAAGAAAGTTGACTTTGAGGATGAACTATCAAGCAGTTGCTGAAGCAAGAGTCCAGAGGAAATTCCCAAACCTTGAGATTCTTAATTCCTATTTCTTGAATAAAGATGGCCAGTATGCCTGGTTTGAAATCATAATGATAGACCCAAGCAGGCCAGAGATTCAGGCAGATAATTCTTTAAGGCATTTCATTTCAGAGAAGAACAGGAAGCGAGCTCTAAGAGGCCTCACAAGTTCTGGAAGAAAATCCAGAGGATTAAGGTAGTATTAGATACTATAATACAATAAATTTTTTTAACTTAATAGATATATAGAATCAGGAAAAATGTTATATCGAAAGGCTACAAAAAGTCTTGATGAAGTTCTAAATTCAGGCAGTTTTTTTTATGGTGAGGGTAGAAGTGAAACAGGAATTTGTTTACATCTTCCTTTTAATAATAAGCATACAGCTGGCGGAATCCCAGCAGAAGATCATGCCTTCATGATAGAACTTGCAAATAATTTAATTGATTATTTAATGAATAAAAGACCAGTTAGGGGACCAGAAAATTGGGATTATGATGGTGACAAAGCAGGAGAGTCTTATCGAGTATGCGGAGACAATCCCGTTACTTCAGGAATAGTTATCTTTGATACAAATTATAAGGATGGTCCAAAACTTCAGGTTTCTATAGATAAGACATTTGGTGCAAATGAGATAGCAGTAAGATGGAAAGATCATGTGGTTCCTTACGGGCAAGAAAATGTTTTACAAGACTATATGGAGTATCTAAGACAAGCCGTTCAAAGCAGAGAGCTCTCTTCTTCACAAACATAAGTAGCTAAAATCCTAGAGACCAATTTAAATTTTATTATACAAAAATTTAAATACGCTAATTCTATACT
>CAZKFK010000031.1:0-3940 GCA_964552095.1 Candidatus Woesearchaeota archaeon
TGCTTTTTTAGCTATTTTTCCATTGATTAAGGAGACAAGGAAAAAAGAGAATTTCAAAGCTATCAAGAAAGGATATGTCGGCATGTACACTTGTGGTCTCACAGTCTATAATTATGCGCACATAGGGAACTTGAGGACCTATGTCTTTGAAGACATCCTTAAGAGGGTCTTGATATATAATGGATTGCAGGTCCAACATATAATGAACATAACAGATGTCGGGCATCTGACAAGTGATGAAGATTCTGGCGAAGACAAGATGGACATAGGGGCGAGAAGAGAACATAAAAGCCCTCAAGAAATCGCGAATTTCTATACGCAGGCATTTAAAGAGGATCTGAAGAAATTGAATATCATGCATCCTGATCTTTGGTGCAAGGCAACTGATTATATCCAAGAGCAGATAGCCTTGATAAAAAGATTAGAGGAGAGGGGCTATACTTATGTAGGAAAGAACGGAAATGTGTATTTCAACACAAAGAAATTCAAGAACTATGGGAAACTTGCGAGACTCAAGTTAAAAAACGATGTAAAGTCAAGAACTGGAGAGGATTTGAATAAGAGAAATCCAAGAGATTTTGTGTTATGGTTCTCTTTACAGGGCTCAAAGTTCAAGGGGCACTTGATGCAGTGGGACTTTATTGATGAAAGAATGATGTCTGATGAAGAGTATAAAAAATTAAAAGATAATTCTAATATTGAAATATTGGAGGTTAAAGATGCCTGAATTATGCAAAGGCGGATGTGGCCAGATAGCAACATACAAGGGATGGTGCAAGATTAAGTGGAAATCTGGGAATAAGTTTGGAGTCGGATGCCCCCGTGTTGAAAAGCAAAGAGGTGCTTCAATATCAAAATTCAGATTATTAGAATCTAAAGCAAGAAAGAATCCAATGCAAAATCCTGTCATTTGTGTTAAAAATCATTCTGATGAAAGAAACAAAAAATGTTCAGCAATCCTCAGAAAAAAAGGAAAATTAGGGTTATTGCCTCAACAAACCGAATCAATAGAATTAAAAGAGAAAAGAAGGAAGAATATTTCCATCAGCCTTAATAAATTGTGGATTGAAGGAAAACATCCTCGACAATTAGAGAGTGAAGAACAAAAGAAAGAACGATTTAAAAAAATCTCGGAAACCTTATTTTCATTAGGAGCTCAAGGAAAATTGCCTGCTCAGAATTTAAGTGAAGTACAGAAAAGAAAGATTAGTAAAAAGATATCTGAAAGCATAATCATGGGGATTAAGTCCGGGAGGATAAAACTTTCAAAAAGTTGGAAAAAAGTTCCTTATAATAGTCTGATTCTTAGGTCTTTTTGGGAAAAGGAAGTCGCAGCATTTTTAGATAAGCAAGGATTTTATTGGGAGTATGAAACAAAAAAAATTCCCTATTGGGATAGTAGTAGAAAAACTGAATCTGTTACTATTCCTGATTTTTTTATACCCTCTTTAAATATGATCATAGAAGTAAAAAGCAATGCCGAATTCAAATCGCAAAAGACAAAAGATAAAATGACAGGTATAAAAAATTATGGATTTGATGTGAAACTTATCGGAAGGAAAGAAATTGATTTAATAAAGAATAATAAATTTGTTCTAATAAAAAATGAAGAAAGTCACATATAAAATAAGGGGATTTCCTGGATGGCATATTGAATGTTCAGCCATGTCGATGAAGTATCTAGGAGAGCATTTTGATATCCATTGCGGAGGCATCGACCATATTCCAGTTCATCATACGAATGAGATTGCGCAGAGCGAGGCAGCCACTGGAAAGAAATGGGTAAATTTCTGGCTTCATGGAAATTTTTTAGTTTTTGATAGAGGCAAAGGAGCAGAGAAGATGGCAAAATCCTCTGGAGGTTTCATAACTTTGAAGACACTTGAAGATAAGGGGTATACTCCTCTCATGTACAGATATTTCTGCTTGACAACGCACTATAGGAATGAACTTCTGTTCTCATGGAATAATCTTGACGCTGCGAAGAATTCTTTCAATACACTGAGGAATAAAGTCTTGGAGATAAAAAGGAACTTGGGAAGAAGGGAGATATGCAATGATAAGATCATGAAGTATAAGAAACAATTCTTGAAGATAGTGAATGATGATCTTAATATGCCTCAAGCTTTAGCTTTGTTCTGGAACATCTTAAGAAATGATAAATTGAATAATAATGAAAAGTATGCTTTGATCCTTGATTTTGACCAGGTTCTTGGATTGAACTTAGATAATCTTAGAGAGGAGAAGTTTGACCTGCCCAAAGAGATTCAAGAGCTTGCTGAACAAAGAGAGAGGGCAAGAAAAGAGAAGAACTTCAGATTATCAGACGAATTAAGATTAAAAATCAGGACCAAGGGTTTCATTGTCGAGGATACAGAGCAAGGGCAGAAAGTGAGGAAAGCTGAATGATGATAGCTTTTTAAGTTCAAATTATCTTGGATTCTATGGCAAAATCAAATAAAACATCAAAAAATTTTCGGCAAGCCCTGACTCTATCTGAGAAAAAAATGTTAGCTGGCAAGAATGCTGAGCAGAATGAATCTCTGATGAAGCAAGTCAAACCAGATGAGTATGTCTTGCATACTAAGTTGCCAGGGAGCCCATTTGTGAATATCAAGGAAAAATCGGATAGAGTAGATAAGAAGGATATAAAAGACGCTGCTCTATTCTGTGCGCTCTATTCACAAGCATGGAAGAAAGCAAAGAAAAAAAAGGATGTTGAAGTACATGTCTTTCTTGGCCGAGATGTCTATAAAGAGAAGGGCATGCCTATCGGAACATTTGGGGTCAAGAAATTCAAGAAAATATTGGTTAAGAAGGCAGAGCTTGAGAGGCAGGCAAGATGAAAGGAGACATAGTCCATATCCAGCTTGGAAAGCAAGGCCTCACTCAAGGCACTTATGACTTGCTCAAAAAAACATTTAAAAACCATGAATTAATTAAGATATCAGTTTTAAAGTCATGTACCAGAGACAGAAATGAGCTAAAAAACTTGGCTGATAGGATCTGTTCTGAACTTGAAAAATCTGAGAATAAAAGGTTCGCTTCAAGGATTATTGGCTTTACGATAAATTTAAGAAAATTGAAAAGCAAGTTAAAAAATAAATTAGAGAGAGAAAAGCTTAAAAAAAGTCTATAAGATATAATAAAGATAGTAAATTAAATTAAAGATTGCAAGACACGTTGTGCTTCGGCAGTCTTGTGGATATAACTAAAATAATACAAGATAAAAATGGCAGAAAAAGAATTTGGATATGTTCATGAAATATCTAGCCAGGCATTCATTAAAGCCCTAGCTGAAAAGTTGAGTGAAATGCCTGAGTTCAAGATGCCTGAGTGGGCCTCTTATGTCAAGACAGGAAGATCTAAAGAGAGGGTCCCCGATACTGATGATTGGTGGTATACTAGGGCAGCAAGTGTTTTGAGAACAGTCTATGTCAAAGGAGTCATAGGGGTCTCTAGATTAAGGACAAAATATGGTTCGAGGAAAAACAGAGGGATGAAGCCTGAGAAATTTTACAAATCATCTGGAAAAATAATAAGGACGATAATGCAGCAAGCCACAAAAATAGGATTCGTTGAGCATGTCAAAGACAAGAAAGCAGGAAGAAGGCTCACAAAGAAAGGATTAGCATACTTGGAGAACATCGCTAAGACGATGAAATAAGATGGATGAAAAAGACGAAGAGCAGCTTGTAGAACAAGTTGCCGCGCTTGAAAAGATTGCGAAGACACGGATGAGCAAAGAGGCCATCTCAAGGTATGGCAATGTCAAATTGGCTCATACAGAGCTTGCGATAAAGGCGATAGCCATGGTCGCGCAGGCTGTCCAGACAAATCAAGTTCAAGGCATCATAGGAGACCTTGAATTCAAGGAACTGTTGAGAGAGATACAGAGAGGAAAGACGCAGTTCAGGTTCAGAACATAAACAAAATAAAA
>CAZKFK010000031.1:4040-6655 GCA_964552095.1 Candidatus Woesearchaeota archaeon
AAAAACCATACAGAATCATGTCAAAGTATAAAACACACGTCAAGAAATTAAGACTGGGAAAACAAGCGAAAAGGACAAAGTGGGCACCATTTTGGGCTGTCCCAAAGACGTTCGGAAAAGGGAAGAGAGTCCATCCCTCTTATCTGACTAGAGTAAAGAGGTCATGGAGAAGAACAAGGATCAAGACAAAGTTGAAAGAGAATGTGATGAGAAGAGCAGGCACAGAGTATAAATCAGGCAGGATAAGAAAAAAATACTAAACGAAGGACAACGAGGTAAGTTAAGTAATAAATAACAAAAAAGTTTTGCATGAAAATAAGCATATGCTCGAAAAAGAAAATTCTTTTTCGGCATGCCAAAAATCTTATGACTTTTGAGCATTTTCACAACATTGTGCAAAACAGATAGCTAAAAACCAGATACAGAATCATGGCAAAGGACAAAAAATCAGAAAAATTATTTGAGAGGACTTATACTATCCCTTTAAGGTCTGAGTGGCTGAAAGCACCTCGGTATAGGAGAGCGAAGAAAGCCATAAGAGCGATGAAAGAATTCTTGATCAGGCATATGAAAATAAGGGATGGGGATTTTGGAAAAATAAAGATTGACAACTGGGTCAATAGAGCGATATGGAGCAGAGGGATAAAGAATGTTCCACATAAGATAACTATCAGGGCCACAAAATTCTCAGATGAGACGGTTTCTGTTGAACTTATCAGCCTTCCTAAAAGTTTCAAAGCAGAAGATTCTTTCTTGAAGAAGAAGATGGAGAAAGCAAAGAAAAAAACTGAAGAGAAAAAGAAGGAGAATGAGAAGAAGGAAAAAGCGAAGAAGGAACAAGAAAAGAAACAAGCGGAACAGAAGTCAGAAGAAGAGAAGATTGAAGAACAAAAGAAGAAAGAAGAAGAGAAAGAGTTGCATAAAGAAGTCAAACACGAACATGCGCATGCTGGGCATGAGATGAAAACACAGAAAGTGCAGCCAGTCCATAAGACTCAGACAAAGAAATAATCCTAAAATAGTCTAAGATTTCTAAAAATATATAAACCCTTTTTTATTTAGGTTATATTCATAGTTTTGAAAGGAGGTTTAAATGAAAGAAAAGAAAAGCAAAGGAGTCCTTGCCTTGTACATAGTTGTTGCAGTTGTCCTTTTCTTGTTGACATTGGTGACAGTCGCTAATATGACCGGAAATACAACTCTGTGGGGGACTTTGATAGCACCTGCTCCAAGTATAGGGAATAATACAAAGAATTGCACTGACAGTGATGGAGGATTGAATTATTTTGTCAAGGGAACAACAAAGAACTATAGAGTTAACTTTACTGACTATTGCGTAATCAATAATCAGCTTAAGGAGGGTTATTGTGATAAGATTGGGGAAGTCCGAGTTAATATGACTGGCTGTTCATTATACGGGATGATCTGTGTAAACGGAGCATGCAAATATAATCAAAGCAATCAAAGCAATTTGACAGAAAGTGCAGGAGCTTCTTTTGGTGGAATAAACCCAACTGCCCTTGGAGGGAATCAGACAAATTGTACGGATTCTGATGGTGGAATCATGCCTTATATCTATGGCGTAGTCAGAGCAAAAGGAAAATCTTATCCAGACTTCTGCTGGAATAATGGGACAAACATAACTAATTCAAGTGTTTTGAATGAATACTATTGTAATTATACAAGTCCGGCACATATTTTGATATATTGTGTATCGGGATGCAGAAGTGGTGCATGCTTGAAAGATGGAAATTGGACGAGGAATATGACCCTATCTCTTGAATGATTTTTTTAATTTATTTTTTTCTTTTTTAATTAATTTTATAAGTATGTTTTCTTCTATATTTTATGCTAGATTTGAAAGATTTAAGAAAAGACCTTGATAAGATGAAAGACCCTTCTAGGGCAAAGCAACTTGGGAGATTTTTCAAAACAGGCAAAGGGGAGTATGGCGAAGGTGATATCTTCCTTGGGATTCAAGTTCCACGGCAGAGAGAAATCGCCAAGAAGTATTATTCTTTTGATATGAAACAATTATCAGAGTTGATTAAGAGCAAGGTCCATGAGGAAAGGATGATTGCTTTATTCATATTGATGAATAAGTACAGGACAACAAAGCATCAGAAAATAGTATTTCATTTTTATATGAAGAATGCAAGGCTCGGAAATATCAATAATTGGGACCTGATTGACCTGAGTGCCCCAAGAATAGTCGGAACCCATTTGCTTAATAAAGATAGAGAAGTTTTGCATGATTTAGCAAAATCAAAGAATTTATGGGAGAGAAGAATCTCTGTACTTGCGACATTCATGTTCATAAAGAACAAGGATTTCAAGGATTCCTTGAAAATAGCAGGGATCTTGATTCATGATAAGCATGACTTGATACATAAAGCAGTGGGTTGGATGTTGAGAGAGATAGGAAAGAAAGACCAGAAAATAGAGGAAGATTTCCTGAAGAAAAACAGAAACTATAAGAAGATGCCGAGGACTATGTTGAGGTATGCAATAGAAAAATTTGATGACAAGAAAAGATTAAAGTATTTAAGAGGAGAAATTTAAAATGACAATTGATTTTGACGATAAGATTTTGATATTGGACAAGCCTGCTGGAA
>CAZKFK010000032.1:0-6026 GCA_964552095.1 Candidatus Woesearchaeota archaeon
CTATATGTTTATTTTAACTGCAAGGCTCTGCATCAGCAGACAACGTGTCTTGACTAACATTTAACTTATCTATTAAACTTTTTCTTTATCTTCTTCATCTCTTCAACAACTTTATAGTCACAGTAGTATTTTTTCATGAACGGATTTATGCTATGGCTATGGAAATCGTTTCCACCTGTTTTTATCAAGTTATAGCGTTTGCATAGTTTATTAATCTTATTTATATCTCGCTTATTTTTTCCAGGAGAATTTATCTCAATCCCGAGCAATCCAGCCCTAACTAAGCTTGGAACGCGCTTTTCAAAACCTTTTTCAAACCATGGATGAGCCAGAACAGGGATTCCATGGGCTTTCCTGATTATTTTTACGACTTTCTCAGCTCTCTCTTGTTTTATCTTGAAATAGAATTTTCCTCCAGGATAATATGCCTGTTTTCTTAACTCTTGGAGTTTTTTCTCAGGGTCTTTTTTTTCTATATCCCGCAGATAGAAGAGGACATGTATCCTCATGATAGGATATCCATAGATTCTTTTGATCTTATTATAATCTAGTTTATATCCTGCTTTTTTCAATTTCGTTATCAATACTCTCGCTGTCTTGTCGACTCCTTTTTGGACTTTTTTCAGATAATCACATAATTTTTTATTCCTGAAATCAATGTAATAAGCGAGGATCTCGCTGCAATCTGAAAGTATCTCGACTCCAGGGATGACCTCAAGACCTTGCTTCTTTCCTGCTTTCATGGCTTCAGGAATTCCTGTAACAACATTATGGTCTGTCAGTGCAATGCAAGAAAGGCCTGCTTTTTTCGCTATCTTTATGACTTCTTCTGGATTATAAGAACCATCAGAATGATTGCTATGGACATGCAGATCTGCTTTCATCTCATCATCCCGGAAATCACTTCTCTTAAATCTATAGAATGTAAGCAAGTTCCTATTAGCATTTTAAATCGATGCGCTTTATTTAGCATTAATGCGCCCCTTTATTTTAAACATACCTCTGGGCTCCTATTTTCTACCTTATCGTGAATGGCTTCGCAAGCTCAGCTATTTTCTTTGCAGAGCTCAACTTGTCTTTATTTTCAGCATATATCGTGAACAAAGGCTCTTTCTTATTCACATGGTCATGGAGGTGCTTGTGTATCACAAGTCCTGCTCCCTTGTCTATCGGAGAGCCTGCGAATCTCGCTGTTCTTGAGAGTTTCTTATTATTTATCTCCTCTATTATGCCGCTTTTGTCTGCAAATACTCTCGCACTATGCTTTCCTATCTCGAGCTCATCAAACTTACTCGGGCTTCCGCCTTGGGCCTCGACAATCTCTTTGAATTTATTGAAAGCCTCTCCTGAAACCAGTATTCCTTTGACAATCTTCTCTGCTCTGCTTGGTTTTATCTTCAAAACTAGAGCAAGCAATTGCGATGCGAGCATAAGCGACCTATTCTCTAAGTCCATGGGCCTGCCTTTCTCTTGTCTTAAAACTGCCAGCATATCTTTCATCTCTAGAACAGAGCCGACGCCGTTTCCGATTGGTTGGTCTCCTCTTGTCAAAGTTATGACTGTCTCTATCCCAAAAATCTTCGCTATCCGTTCAAATCTCTTCTTAAGTGATTTTGCATCCTGTATTGTAGGGAACTTTGCTCCAGGCCCATAGGATATATCTAATAAGAGCCTATTGACTCCTGCAGCTAATTTTTTTGAGAGTATCGAAGCAATCAACTGTCCTCTTGGATCAAGTGATAATAATCTCTCGACTTGGATAAGTTTATCATCAGCAGGTGCGAGCCCAAGAGCGCCGCCCCATATCAAGCAAGAATTGGTCTTTTCAACTATTTTCTTCAGCCCATCAAGCGGAAATTCGACTTCACAGACAGTTTCCATGACATCTGCTGTTCCTGCAGCACTCGTGATGGCCCTGCTTGAGCTGTTCGGCATGATTGCATTCAGTCTGAATTTATCTATAGCTGAGCCTATTATGCTGACAACTATCGGTGTTGTCCTATTCCCCTCGACTCCGCCAGGGCTGTGCTTGTCTATCACAAGTTCTTTGTTCACATTCAATTTATTTCCTGTGCTTATCATGGCCTTTGTCAAGTTTATAGTCTCTTTTAGATTTAGGTCATGTGTATAGACTGCTGAAACAAAATATGCTATCTCTATCTCAGTCAATCGATTATTGACCACATCTGATATTATAGAGAATATCTCAGTATAATTCAACGGTTGTCCATTTAATTTCTTCTTGATATATTCAACGCTTAGGGGCTTCATTCCTGGATTGACATCCACAATCTCTCTCTTTCCTATTCCAAGCGCCTTAATAATTTCCTGAGAAAGAGCGATCTCATCTGTATTGAGGATCGTACTTCCTCCTGTGATGTCTATGGGAGCAAAAAGCGTTTTCTTAGATTTTCCATACTTGCATATCCTGACCCTCTCTCCCACATGCATATTGAGCCACTTTGCTGTATCTTGATGCAATATCGCGATAGGTCTCCCCGCAATAAGATATAGTCTCTTGACTTTTAGTAACATTTTCCTCTTTTTTGCCTCTTTCTCTTAAACTTATACTCTCAAGATTTTAATATTTTTAATCTTATGCTAAAAAACAGAAAACATTCATCCACTTAATAACTTATGTGGTTTTCTGTTTTTGGCATCACAAAAACTCGTGCACGAGTTTTTCATGATCTTTTAAGTTTTTCCAGCTTTGTATAATTCGACGAATATCAAGGCATACTCAAGTATCAAAGGCCCGACAACAAGCCCGACAGGTCCTATCAAAGTCAGGCCACCGATCATCCCCAATAGGACAAGGACAGGATTCATCGCTCCTTTTTTTCCAACTATGAACGGTCTGACGATATTATCTATTGTGCTTACGACCAATAATCCATAGATAAGCATGAACACTCCATTAAGTGTGTTTCCTACAGCTATCATCGATATCCCTACAGGTATCCAGATGACCCATGCTCCTAACAAAGGCAGCATTGCAAAGAAGCAAGCCAATAATGTAAAGAACAAAGGTGACTGCGCCCCAAATATATAGAAGCCTATTCCTGCTGTAACTCCCTGTATCAATCCGACCACTACTTGTCCGTATACTGTCGCAAAAGCTATCTCTTTTGATCTTTTTACGAATTTCTCATTCACCTCTTGAGAAAAAGGCAGGATCTGTTTTATATACCCAATTATTTTCTCTCCATCCTTTAATCCATAGAACGCTACAAAGAAAGTTATGAAAAAATTGATGAAAAGTTTTGGGATGTCTTTTATTGCGTTTTTAGCTGAGTTAACATAAGATGAGATAAGGTCTGTTATTGTGACTTGTATCTGGGTAGAAGCCTGGGTCGCAAGGTCTGGATTATTAGGGAATATGCCTCCGACTATCCTATGTACCATGGTTGCAAAATCCATTTTGCCTATTGTCAGATATAGATTAAAGGCCTCAGTTATAGTGACTTGCACCAAGAAATATAGTCCGATCGCAATCACAATCACGAAGATTGCGCAAACAATTGCAGCTGTCGTCCCTTTATGCTTAATTAACTTGCTTAATTTTTTATAGGGCCACTGAAGAAAATAAGCCAAGATAAGTCCAAGGAAAATAGCTCCAAAGAATGGCTTCAAGACAAGGAAAGTCAAGACTAATAGTCCAATCAAAATAATAAGAGTTATGACTTTTTTTGATATGATTGTATCAGGCATTATTGAGACCTCTAATTTTCAATAATCTGAAAAGAGAAATTCTTTTATAAATGTTATCTTTAAGAACAATCATATTTAAAAAACTAAGAGAGATAGAAAAAGATGGCTAGAGATGATCGAAAGTATGAAAGATTTGGTCTACACTCAACGGATTTCTTATATCCTGGAAAATATCAACATCCTGGACCGACATTCCATGAAGGTCGAGAGCCCGCGGGCTGGAGAGAGGATGTTCCTCCAGACTTAATGAATTTTAATGAAGTGGTTGTAGGAAAAATATGGTAGAGTTTATATCTAAAACACTGGTGGATATACTCTTCAGCATCAGCTACTCTTGAAGCATGCATTCAAGTGCGCTCTATAGTTACTGCTAGTACCGATTCTTCAAGAAAAATGGAAAAAGGGCAGAGATATTTTATCATGCCTCAAGTTCAAGACGAAGGAAGAATTCCAGAGTATGGGAATGCAGAAAGAGTTATTGCAGCTCTAAAATCTTTAATAGAAACTCTTGGAGGAAAGCCTCCAACTATTCAGATTGCCGGACAGAGATGCCCTTTTTTATGTTTTACTCCAAGTGCAAAAAGTATTGCATTCAGCGGCGCAAATTCTCTTTTTCCTGATTTTCCAAGGCAGCAGTTTACTGCAAGTTATAAACAATTCATAGATGGTCTAGATGTATTCGTTGACCCCACAAGGCCCCAAGATTATTTAGATATGCTTGCAGGAAAACCTCCAAAAGAGCCCGAAGTCCCGCCAATGTCCGAGATTCTTGGGAGATATCCTGGTCCAAGATCAAGCGAAAGAGGAAGAAGGTCTAGAAGATTACGAAGGCCTTTAAGAGATAGTAATGATGGTGGGCTTCATAGTGGGATATATAACATATAATTTATTCTATAACTTTAAATACAAAATTATCCTGCTTTTCTCATGAGAAAAGCAGTTGTTTCAGGACAGTTCTATCCTTCTGATAGAGAGGAATTGATTGAGCAGATTAAGGCATGTTTTAATCACAAGTTCGGAAAAAAGCTTCTAAAGACAATAGCAAAAACAAAAAAGAAGACGAAAACAGATTCAAAATTCATCGGCCTTATCTCTCCTCATGCAGGCTACATCTATTCAGGACCTTGTGCCTCTCATGGATTCTCATTCATGTTAAAATCAAGCTTGCCAGAAACTCTCATCATCATAGGACCGAATCATACAGGCCAAGCTCAAGCGGAATTCTCCCTATCTCTCGAGGATTTTGAGACCTCTTTAGGGATTATAAAAAATGATAAAGAACTTGGAAAAAAGCTGATGGAATCAAGCATCATTGTCCATGATGAGATAGCTCATCAGTACGAGCATAGCTTAGAAGTCCAGCTCCCTTTTCTTCAATATATTTATCAGATTGCGAAAAAAGATTTTAAGATTGTTCCCATCATAATCTCAACACAGGATTATGATAAATGCGTCGAGGTTGCAGAAGACATTTCAAAAATAGTCAAAGGTTCAAGTATTGGAATAATAGCCTCAAGCGACATGACTCACTATGGTCCAGGATATGGCTTCATGCCCTTCTCATATAATAAAGACACGAAGAAGAACCTCTACGACCTTGATAGGAAAGCAATAGATGAAATTCTCAATCTGAATTCAGAGGCTTTTTTTCAGAGAGCAATAAAGACAACAATCTGTGGCTTTGCTCCGATTGTTGTTCTTATAGAGGTTTCAAGAATTCTAAAAAAACAAGCAAAGTTCCTGAAATACTATACATCAGGAGATATAGTTCAAGATTATTCTAGTGCAGTCGGATATGCGAGCATCACTTTCTCTTGAGCCTGGGGCGTTTGCCTAATGGGCAAGTATCCCCTGCCTGGGATATAAACTCTTAGGGTAGTATTCATCTCCACCACCAACTCTCCTGTTAAGTGGCCTTCTTCTGCAATACCTTGAGCATGCACAACAGCACTTTTTTTTGATTTTATTTCATGGCCGTCTTTATTGCAACATAACAAGAAGAGTGCACCATATTTTCCGTCTCTTTCATCAATCCAATTCTGAATAGTCCCCCCGAATTGATGAGACTCATATATGGCCCATTTTCCATCATTTGTCCCGCCATGTGCATTCAAAACAGCAAAAATAGAGATATGTGGTTTGAGCTCTTCCTCATATCCTCTTAACATCAATTGACCGATACTGATAGCTCTGACTAATAGATAACGAGTATCAGTTTCATTCATTTTTACCTGTTCAAGTATGTCTCTTCCGACACAAAAAAGATGGGGGCCAAACTTATATTCTAACATTTTAAGGTCATATCTAGCCTATTT
>CAZKFK010000032.1:6036-6453 GCA_964552095.1 Candidatus Woesearchaeota archaeon
GCATGCATTGGTGCGTAAGCGGGTGCTAACAAATTGAGTTTGAGTTCTAGAATTTTGTTGATTTATCATGACTTGTTTATTGTATGGATTTCAGTCCAGACTTTTTCTCTTAACTTGTAACTATTTGCCCATTTTGCATAAGCATCCCAACCTTGGTGGCTTTCCAACAATTTTTTATAAGACACACCGCCACTCTTAAATAGCTTGATTTTAGCCAACATCTTTCTTACATTTCTTTTTCTCAATAATCTGTGATAATAAAAATTTCTAAAACCCACAAAATCAATTCCTCTTGAAAGAGAGATTATTCTTGATTTATCTTTATGAAGTTCTAGCTTTAATTCTTGTCTTAAAAAATTATCAATTTTAGCTTTCCATATTTCTAAAGGTATTTTAGATTTATGCAGAATGACAAAG
>CAZKFK010000033.1:0-6428 GCA_964552095.1 Candidatus Woesearchaeota archaeon
GGTGTGCGAAAAAGAGATAAAATGGCAATGATTAAAAGAAGTATTTTGGGATTATTTCTTATCTTCTCTGTTTTTTTGATGATAGGTCTGGGTTCTGCGACATTCATCTCATCTAATCTAAGTTCTCCGGCTAATGGCAATATAAGCTCAAATAAGAACCAGAGCATGGTATTTGATTTCACAAGCGACTATAACGCAACATTCAATTGCACATTATATATTGATGGGATAAGCAATGCCACAAATTCAAGTGTAAAAAATGCGACTTCAACAACATTTTTGGCAAATTTTTCTAGTGATGGATTTTATCAGTGGTACATTAATTGTACAGATTCAAATTATACAAATCAGAGCGAGATAAGATATATAACAATAGATAATTCGACTGTGCCTACAGCGGTTCAGGGCCAGAGTCCTGTCAATCACTATAATTCAACATCAAGTTCAGTGACCTTCGATATGAAGTGTTATGATAATGCTGCTGTTTCTGTAATCCAGTTCTGGAGCGACTTTAATGGGGCCTGGGCTGTCAATTATACTAGCACAGCATCGAATAATACTTGGGTGAACTTGAGTGTTCCAGGGATACTTGATGGGACTTATAGTTGGGCTGTCTGGTGCAATGATTCTGTTGCCATGACAAACATGACTCAGAATCGAACCCTAAATGTTAATTCAGCCCCCTCTGTAACTTTGGATAATCCTACTTCATATCAGAACATATCTGCAACAAGCCTATATCTTAATTGTACTGCAAGTGATTCTGGCTCGCTATATAATCTAACCATGTTCTCCTGGTTCAGCAATGGGACCTCTTTTGCTAATAATACATATAATGTCTCTGGTTTGAGCAATTATTCAAATTTCTCAATAACTGCTGTGACTAATTATTCATACATCTGGACTTGTGTAGCTTGTGATAATGGGAGCGCATGCACTACAGCAAGCAACTCTACTTTTATCATTGATACAAATGCGCCGACTGTAACGCTAGAGTCTCCAGGAAATGGAGGTACTGTGACATCGGCCAGACCAACTTTAGAGTACACTGTGGCTCATTATAGAGCGATAAAGAACTGTTCCCTGTGGTTAGATGACACTTTTAGGGTGCAGGATACGGATGCAGCTGTCGGGGATAATTCAGTTACTGTAAATTCTCCTAGCTTGGCAGATGGTCTTACTTATGATTGGAAGATTGAGTGCTTCGATAATGCTGGAAACAAAGCCTATTCTGAAGAATGGTCATTTTTAGTGGACACTGGCGGTGGAGGAAGCGGTGGCGGTGGAGGAGATAATGATGAAGAAACAACTGTTAATGTGACAAGTGCGCAGGCTAATGCGAAGCTTGCTGGAAATGTTTCTCAAGGAGATAAAACAATGACTGGTCTTGTCAAGGGGGATATTGTCAACTTCACTCTTGGAAGCACAGCTCATAGCTTGACTATAATCAATGTCACTTCAAACTACACTGCTATAGGGATAAGATCGACCTTGATTACCACATTCATCGATGCTGGCAAGACAAAGAATTTTGATCTTGACGGCAATGGGATGAATGATTTCGCGATAACTGTCCAGGGGATAAGCGCTCTTCATAAAATCAATATCATCTTGAAAAGCTTAAAAGAAACTCCTATCAATGTGACGAATGCGACAGCATTGACAGGAAACCAGGGCAATGCAAGTTCAGGAGAATTCAATCCATTCAAAAGCATAAAGTGGGATTCTATCGGGAACTTCTTCAAGAAATATTGGTACGTAATATTGATAGTCTTGATTGTCGCTGCTGCAGTAGTTCTTGGGATAGTGTTCAGAGATAAGATATTCAAAAGCAACAAGTACTGGTGGAGAAAAGGCGCTAGAGTAAGATTGAAATGAAAGAGATAAGTTCTTATCAACTTTTCATGCATATACATTTCTTTTTTCATATCTTCATCTAAGTTAATATGTTTCCAAAAATGCAAACATATTAAAAGGCAGGAAACATGTAATTATGTACTATTTGCACTATTTCTAGTTAAGAGGGGAAATGTGAGATTGTATAGGTGACATCAAGACGATAGAATGCGATAAGAGAGGATTAGAGGTGGAAGAGGTCTAAATGATAGTAAATAAGCATAAAGAAAACATCAAGAAAATGAAATACTGCTGCATACGATGTGATTGTGAGCATGAACTTAAGCTTAAAGAAGTTCTTGGTAAGCAAAGAATCTCTTGTCCAGATTGCGGTTTTGAACTTATAAAAGTTGAGAACAGGGCGCTTGAGAAGCCTCTAACGTGCTGATAGCTTATAATTACATTATTCTATTCGCAACAAAAAATATAGAATTATCTCTTCTTCTTTTTCTTTCCAGACTTTGCAAGTTTCATCATTTTTTTTACTTTAGAACTCTTGCATCCTTTGCTGGCGCATCTTCCATGGCACTTGCCTTTCTTTACCTTCTTTCCCTTTTTTTTCATGCTAAAAAACCCCATTTTTTTCTGACGTTTGATCATGGAGCCGACATATCTGGACTCAGTGAAGAGAGTGCCTTGAGCACCGATCAATTCAATTCTTAACCTATCGATCTGCTTTAAGGTTATCTTCTTCGCCCTATAAAACAAGCTTAACAAGTGCAGATTTCGTGTAGCGAGTTATAGTCCAGCCGCCACATTAATAGCTGAACACTTGACAGAGGCTGATATAGCGACATCCTTTTCAGGACAACTGAAATTTCCTCAGTCGGCTCGATTTTACGATGTTCTTGACATATTTAAAGATTCCGCACCACTCAAGAGTTACTAAAAATAAACCCCTAGAAGTTCTCTAGCTTAAGGAGTTTTTTTCTGTTATTGATGTCTTTCAAAATATTCAAGAGTATTATCATCAATACCCCGAATAGAATTCCAATAAGCCAGCTATGTATACTGGCAGGGACTGTGCCGAATATCTTGTTCAAAGGAGTATAGATTATCAAGATTGTAGCTCCTAGAGATATTAGTGAAGCTATCACGAGCCACTTGTTCCTCAGGAAGTTAGATATCTTGACTCTCTTCCTGAAGGACCTGAAGCTGAAGGCATGCGCTATCTCTATTAAGATAAGTGAGAGCAGGGCCGTAGTTCTAGCATAATCTGCGCTCTCTCCAAGGATATTGAAGCTCATGAAATAACTGAATAGAGTAAAGAATGCCATGAATGCACTGCTGATAATCATCCAGATTATAAGATCTTTATTGAGGATCTCTTTTTTCTTTCTTGGTCTCTCAGTCATGATATCTGCTGAGCTCCTGTTCATAGAGAGCATTATAGCGGGAATGTCATCTGTGACAAGGTTCATGAAAAGGACTTGCAAGGCCAACAAGATAGGCACGGCCCAGCCAAATGCAGAAGCTAAAATGATGCCGAAGAACCAGACGAATATCTCTGAATATGTGCAAGAGAGCTGGTAACTCATGAACTTCCTGATGTTCTTGAAAACAGTCCTCCCTTCTTTTATTGCTGCGACTATGGTCGAAAAATTATTATCTCTTAGAGTTAAATCCGCCACGGATCTTGAGACATCTGTGCCGCCTTTGCCCATCGCCACCCCGATATGAGATTCTTTTAAAGCAGGAGCATCATTTACTCCATCACCTGTCATCGTCACAATCTCACTGTTCATCTTCAGAGCCTTGACAATCTTGAGCTTATGCTCTGGCATGACTCTTGAGAAAACAACGACATCTTGAACTATTTTAGAGAGCTCTTCTTCGTTCATCCTATCCAAATCGTAGCCTTCAAGGACCCTGCCTTTAAGGCCGATCTCTCTTGCTATTGCCATGGCTGTCTCTTTATTATCTCCTGTTATCATCTTCACATTGATGCCTGCTCTTCTGCACATCTCTATAGATTCTTTGACCTCTGCTCTTGGAGGATCTTCCATAGCAACCAAGCCTAAAAAGATCAAATCATGTTCAAAATGGTCCTTATTAAAGGTGCTGACATTTTTATATGCCAAGCATAAGGTTCTTAGAGAGCTTGAGGTCATTCTCTTGTTTATCTCAAGAATCCTTCTTTTTTCTTGGTCTGTAAGAGTGAAGATGCCGTCGGTTTTCTGGATGAATTTGCATTTATTGAGGAGAATTTCAGGAGCCCCTTTTGTATAGACATAGTCCTTGTTCTTGAATCTGCATAGGACAGACATTATCTTCCTGTTTGAGTTGAAAGGAATCTCTTCTACTCTCACAAATTTTAGGTCCTCTTTGAAGACACCGGCTTTTGCAGCCATTATGAGAAGAGAGGCTTCTGTAGGGGTCCCTGAGATATTGTAGATATTATCTTCTCCTGTCCTTTCTATCCTGGAATCATTGCACATCACAGCGACTTCATTCAAGATATTGAGGACAGGATTCTCTTTCGGATGTATCCTCTGATTATTTATTGTGAAATAGCCGTCTATAGAATAGCCTGTTCCTAATACCTCAATAATCTTGTTATCTGTGTAGATTTTCTCGACAGTCATCTCTCCTTTTGTTATTGTTCCTGTCTTGTCTGAGCATATCACAGTAGTCTCTCCAAGAGCCTCGATGACAGACATCCTGTTGACTATGGCATTCTTTTGGGCCATCCTGCGTATTCCCGTCGATAGCGCAGTTATAAGGACTACGGGAAATCCTTCTGGAAAGGATGATACGCAGAGAGCTATGACCAAGACAAGAGAATTTGTGATAAGCGCTTTTGAGAGCGGCTGGCCTATCATCAGAAGCAAGCCAGTCACTATCGCAGAGACTATCGCGATTATCACCAGTGATTTTGTTATCTTATTGACTTTTTTTTGAAGAGGAAACTCTTTTTCAGCACTAGATATAAGGCCTGCTATCTCCCCGAACTTCGTGTTCATTCCAGTATGGATAGCTTGTGCAGTGCATCTTCCATTCACTATGTAAGAGCCCATAAAAAGGACGTTCTCTTCCATATATTCATTTATATTCTTCACAACTTTTTTCTCTATCTCTTTTGATTCTCCTGTCAGGATAGATTCATTGGCAAGAAGATCCTTGGCTTCTAAGATTATGCAGTCTGCAGGGACTTTTTCTCCGCTTCTTAACAAAATTATATCTCCGGGAACGATTTCTCTTGAGGGAATCTCCTTCTCTTTTCCTTCTCTTATGACTATCGAGATAGGCACGAGCATTCCCATAAGAGATTTCATGACATTCTCTGCCCTATACTCTTGTATAAAACCGACAAAGATGACTACGAGCATGTCAGCTATTATGACACAGCCTGTAATTGCTTTGCCGACAATGAAAGAGACTATGGCTGCAATAAACAATAGATAGAGGACATAGTTTTTCTTTATCTGCCTCAGGAGTATTTTGAAAGGAGAGACAGTCACAGTGTCTTTTATCTCATTATAGCCGTACTGCTGAAGCTTATGATGGGCTTCTCTAGAACTCAAGCCTTCCTCTTTTTTCATATTTGAATAAATTATTTTATATTTATAAAACTAATCAAACTAGCTGAAGCTAGATAAAAAATAAAAATCAAAAATTTTTATCCTCTTGTTTTAGAGGTTTATCTTGTCACCAAAAGTGCCAACTACTGGAACGTATTTCTTCTCTCCTGAAAGCGCATAGACCCAGCTCAGTATCCAGAGGATGACCATCAGAGCATGCAGTATCCAAGAGATTATGCCTCCAACAACCGGAATCAGGTTAAGGAGCGCAGAGACTATCCCAACTATCACCCAGGCTATGAACAGCACAAGGCTCTGCTTAGCATAGTGCATGACATACTTATCATCTTTCTTTGTCAGAATGGCTATTATGAAGCCGATTATGCTCAAGAAAGTCGCTAGGAATGCATATGCTTTTGTGTCATCCTTGTTGCTCGGTTTATCTGCTGATTTAGTAGGCACCTCTTTCTTTTTTGCCATGATTTTTTGTGTTTTTGAAGTTTTTAAATATGCTCCTCTTCGGTTCTGTCGCATAATCGGGACTTAAGAAGTAGTGTCGCATAATCGGGACTTTTAATTCTTTCTTTGCTCATAATTCTCAATTTGAATGTAAAAACCCTAAAATATGCTAGAATAATGATCCGCCCTGACCGGCCTATGCATTATGTTAACATTTCCAAGGGTTTTTCTTATAAAAAACCCCAGAGAATGTCATGATTATATTACGCCCGCACCGGACAGCTCAGAGACCCGTACTTCCCTAAATTATCGCGAAAGAAATAGCTTTTCCCTTTATTCGGGGCTTATTCAGAAAAGATGCTCGGATATTTATATCTTTCGACAAACACGAGTATTTTTTTTGATTTTGACTATTGTAGCTCTGAATTTTTAACCTCTTTTTCACTTTTGATTAATTCAATCTTTTCATCATTTGTATCATTGACATCATATTCAATGTCTTCATCAAAATAGCATTCTATTTTATTTATTTTTTTTTCGAAGCAGTAAATA
>CAZKFK010000034.1:0-1780 GCA_964552095.1 Candidatus Woesearchaeota archaeon
GCTATCCTTCACATTCCTTATTTTATTTTTTAGAAGGCAATCCATAATCTTCTCTCTTTTTATTGTCTTCTTAATATTCTTGAGATAGAGCTTTTTGTTTCTTGTGTCTCTATAATGTTTAAATTTAGATAATTTTGGTACCAACTCTATTAGTTTTTCTTTTTTAATTATAGAATAGCCAATCAAATTCTCTGAATAATCTATGAAGATATAATAATCAAATTCCTTCATTTTTCCTCCACAAAACAATTTTCATAATAATTTCCTTCATCCCATGAGCTTGTATTAATATATTCAATAAAATCATGGCTGGAATTAATCTGCTTGAATGTTTTCCATAAAACTTCTGAATTTGAATTGTAAATCGAACATTCTAAATTTAAATTAATATTGCCAATGTCTGAAGAATTTGAAATCTGGATTGATAATTTATGCTCAAAACCTTTATCAAAAAAAGCATTATTTTCTGGAATCTGCCATTCAATGTCAACATGATAGCATGAATTGCTAAAGCATAAATCAATTGTTGAATCATTATCATCATTGCAGTCAGAATCATTCATACATTCAATAGTTTCATTTTCAAAAGTTATGTTTTCTTCTGTAAGATTTTCTTCTGTTATGTTCTCAGTAATATTCTGTTCAGTTATATTTTCTAGAATTTCAGGCAACTCTAATCCTAATTCATAATAACATGTTCCATTTACACAAAAATCAAATGTAGATTCATTATTATCATCACAATCTGAATCATTCAAGCATCTTTGTTCATAAGTCACAAGCCCTGTTATCCTTATAGCGAATAGAGCAACGCAAGCTAAAAGCACAATTGATAAGATAACTAAAACTTTTCTAAGTCCAGCTCTAGTATTAAGTTCTCCTTTAATGTTCTCAATTAATTTCACCATCTTTTTATTTTTTCAATGAATTTTAGTTTTTTAGTTTTGACGAAAGGTTTATATACACAGATATCATGTGGATTATGTGATAAAATGGCAAATATGACCCTATCTATTCCAGACGAGTTCAAGCAGAAAATGGACAAATTTTCATGGCTGAACTGGTCTGAAATTGCAAGAGAATCATTCGCAAAGAGAATGAGACAACTGGAACTTCTGGAAAAACTTGAAAAGGATTTTGAAAAATCTGAGCTAAGCGACGAGGATTGCATAAAACTAGGAAGAAAATTAAGGGAAGACATCTGGAAGAAATATAAGTAATTTAAAATGAAATTAATTATAGATACCAGCATAGTGTTCTCCTTGTTCAAATCAGATTCATTTACCAGAAAACTGCTGTCTGAATATAACTTAGAGCTATTTGCGCCAAAGGAAGTAATTGAAGAGCTTTTGAAATACTGTGATCTGATTTGCTCAAAATCTAAGATAACTAAAGATAGATTTCTATTGCATATAGAGCGGCTAAATGACTTGATTGAATTTAAAATTCCTTCGCATAAATCCATATTAAAAGCAGGCACTCTTATCACGCATAAGAGCGATGCTCTTTTCTTGGCCCTAGCTCTAGACTTGGGGATTCCGATTTGGTCGAATGATGAGCATTTCAAGAAGCAGTGCGAAGTTAAAGTTTTTACAACAGAAGAACTCAATAATTTTCTAAATCCAATGTGATTTTCATTTCTATCGTTTCCTGTGCTCTTTCCGAAAACTGTTTTTTGCAAGTTAGAAATCTGCTGATTTCTGTTCAAGCTATACAGCTCTCCTCGAATGTCTTCAATCAATTTCATCACCATCTTTTTGTTTTATTTTTTTCTTTTTCT
>CAZKFK010000034.1:1790-6331 GCA_964552095.1 Candidatus Woesearchaeota archaeon
CTCCTTTTCACCTCATTTTTTCTTTTATTCTCTTTGAACCAATAGTTAAATTTAAATATTCAAATGCATAATGGTTGTTATGCAGGGAAAAGCGACCTGACGAAAGCCATATTTTGTTATGGGAAGTAGGATAGACGGACGCCCTTACCCTACATTTTATTTTTTGGTTCATTCTTTTAACCTCTGTATATTTAAGATATTGTCCAAAACAAGACTAATTTTATACTCTGGACTCCCCTCTATGAGTTCGCTCTCTTGTTTTATAATTATGTTTTCGCCATCGACAATCTCCACCATTTTTTTGAATGCAAAATACTGGCTATTATCCACAGATACAAAGATTAAGCAATTAGCATGGCACTTAAGGAATTCTAGTATATCTAAATAAATTTCCATATTCTTGTGCATATATTTCATCTTTAATTTTAAGAAATAGGAATAAATTTCCTCTCTTTTGATTGTTTTCTTTATGTTTTTTAGATACTCCTTCTTATCTCTAGCATCTCTATAGTGCCTGAACCTAGACAGCTTAGGGATCAGCGCATATAACTTCTCTTTCGAGATTATTAGATAACCAATTAACTTTTCTGAATAATCTATGAAGATATAATAATCGAATTCTTTCATTTTTTCTTTTTGCTTTCCTCCATCTCCTTTTTCATGAGTCTTTCGACTCTTTTTGATAAGATAATATCATTTTCTCTGCAGAACTCTTGGAACTCTTTGTATACTTCAGAATCCACGCTTAAAGTAATCCTTTTTTGCATTTTTCACATTCTTATCTGATTTTTTCAGAAGATTTTGTCCTTTTTAAATATTTACTTATACTTCTTTGTATGTTTTTGTATGTAAACGTATGCACATGCATCAAAACCTTTAAAATCCCCAAAATACATGATAAGATATGGCCTCTGGATTTGTTGAGGGAAATGCTGATGAATCTGGCTATTATAATCAGAAATTCGGAAAAATCCTTTTCTTTATCGAATGGGTCATTCCAGCAGTGTTCTTGATAATTGTCTTGATATTCAGCGCCTTTGAAGTCACTCTTCATCCAGCGCTCTGGTGGATTCCCATAATCTGGCTCATCGTCTCTGCCCTCTGGGCCATAGTCAGGAAGACTTTCTTGAATGAAATCTAAAATGAAATTCAATTCACTAGTGCCTGAACTTATAGTATCAAGCATAGATAAGAGCATCTCGTTCTATAAATCGCTTGGCTTTAAGATAGAATATGAAAGGAAAGAGAATAAATTTGCTTTCATATCTCTTGAAGGATCCCAGATCATGATTCAAGAAAAGAGGGATAAAGAGGAATGGAAGACAGCAGATATAGAATATCCATTCGGCAGAGGTATAAATTTTCAGATTGAAGTTAAAGATATAGAAAAGATACTGAATGACTTAAAGAAAATATCCTGGCCTTTGAAAGTCCCTCTAAAAATCAATTCTTATAAGACTGATAAAAGTATAATAAGATGCAAAGAATTCCTCATCCAAGATCCCGATGGTTATCTTCTTAGGTTCAGTCAAACGCTCTGATGGATAGAAAAGATTAAATCTCTGCTTTTTCTTGAAAATCATGATAGAAGTCGAAGTTCGCGGATTGATAGATGATTTTGAAAAAGTCCTTAAGAAGTTCAAAGAACATAAAGAAGCGAAGTTCATTGAGGAAAAAGACAGGTTTTCAATGATATTTGTAAGGAAAGAACATACCCTAGAGCATGCTCTCAAAAGAGAGACAATAAAAGAAGAGACAATCGATCTAAGGATAAGAGTGAATAACAAGAAGCCGGAAATAGTTTTGAAGTATGGAAAAGTCAAAGGCAGTGAGGGAAGAAAAGAAATCATAATCCCCATACATGAACATGACTTTAACAAAGCAGTTGAGCTTTTCAAGCTTTTGGAATGGAATAAGGGTGTGACAATGGACAACAAGACCTTTGTTTTCATTTATAAAGGTGTTGAATTCGCCCTAGTCCATAATCGATGGATCAATTATTTCGAAGCAGAGAAAATAGTACATGAAAAAGAGGATGCTGACAAAGTAATAAGAGAGATAAAGAGCGTATGCAAAGACTTCAATCTGATTCCAGTGACAGAAGAGGAGTTCTTCAATCTCATCGAAGTCCTGAATTCAAAGACAGAACGGCATTTTGACTTGACGAAACAAGACCTTCAAGAGCTCAAAGAAAGATGGAAAGAATACTTCTAGAGAACAATAATTCTTAAAAATCCTGAAAAGATAAGACATGATGCCAAAAAAAGGAAAAGCTGCAGCCGCAACAACAGGAATTGCCCCACTCAATATTTTCCTCAAGCTGATCCTCGATATAAAAGAGTATTATTCCTCTATCCAGATGCTCAAGAATCCTTTGTCACAGCACTTATCCCGGGAATGGCAAGAAGGTTAGAGCTTAGTATAGACAGAGCACAAGATCCTGCGCTTGCTAGAGAAAGGCTCCAAGATGCGCATCATTCGAGACGCAAATACGCTGCAGTCCTTATTGATGATCTTGGCACAGGATCAAAGTACCCAAATCGAGTTCTAGAAATTCTTGAGACAGCTGCCCTTATGGATGTTCCCTCAATTTTATACAGCGATGCTCAAGAGACAAGGCAGCAAGCAATAGACTTAAAGACAGCATATCCCTGCTGGCGCCTCAAAGTCCTAGATGATTCTGGCCGCGAATGTCCTGAAAAAGAGGCCGCAAAAACCGAGGATAAAAAAGGTCCTGAACACTGCCTCGCAGACATGATTGAAAATGCCCTAGATGAGATTCTCAGAGCTGCATAACTAGAATCAAATCACTCTCAACCACGACGTCCATTGTGGCACGGATAAATCATATCTAACAACCTATCCCTTAAAAGACGATTATAGACATGCTTATGTTCTCTGTATAATTCTGATCTGCTGATATCAAGTATCTGTGTATTCTCTCCCAGATATCTCCAAATATTTATTTTATCCCTATCTGCTCTCTGTCGAGACCCCTGAACCCGAACACCTTTGACACCGCTTTCAACAACATCCCTCAAATCAAAATCAATACCAGTTTCATCCTCCCTCCTAGCTCTTCTTCCTTCATTAGAAAGATACTGCTCGCGGAATCCTTGATATAATCTTAACATATAATCTTCTAATCCCTCTTTTGACCTTATGCCAAATCTGATTATTCCTCCAACAGTTGTCCTAAGCCAGGTCTCCAAGTATTCCTGAGGCAATTCCTTGTGCTCCCGCATGATCTGATATGCAATCCCCTCAACATCCCTTGCCAAGAATGGCCCATACATCTTTTCCTTCGGTTTCTCTTGTGCCATCGGTCCTGCTTCCCCATTCAATCCATTTCCTTGCCCTGTCCCCTTTCCTTCGGTTGTCGTTTCTAGCATCAAATGCTATCGCAAAGCGGTTTAAAAAGATTATTGCGATGCGCCGAGGTGCTTTGCGACCCTCGGTTGAATGCTGATTGAGCAAAGCGCCGAGGCGGAAGGGTTTTAACTAATTTTTTCTATTCTTAAATTTTAGGGTATCAAGAAAATCTTGCTTTATTTTTATCTCTTTTTTTATATGATTTTTGCGTTGTTCTTCAGAAAAAGGAATTTCAAATAAAAGTTTTTGATGCTTGTCAATATAATCCTGGGCTTGACTTATCTTAAGATGGCAATATTTACATATAGCCGCCAAATTTTCCAAATCATCTGTCCCACCAAACTGTACTTGCTTAATATGGTGGATTTCGCAATTTTCAGATATTTGATTAAAGCATTCCACAATTTCACAAATACCTCTCGCTCTTAGAAGCACCCTTCTTCTTTTGTTGGGTTTTAGGGCATGTCTTTTTTTATTAACAGACTCTTCGAATAACCCCATCTACATTAATTAATCTAAGGTTAATATAACTTTCGCGTCATAGAAACTCTTTTATAATAAACAACACACCATTTTCCATGAAAATGGTGTTCAAACTCTCCCCATCAAGCTTAAAGATGATGGATGAATGCCCAAGATGTTTCTGGCTCATCCAGCATAAACAATGGAAAAGGCCAGAAGGCATAATGCCCTCTCTTCCAAGTGGTATGGATGGAATTCTTAAAAGACACTTTGACAGATTTGCAGAGAAAGGGATTTTACCTCCTGAAATCCGAGATCATGTTCATTGCAAGCATATGAAACTCTTCAATGACCAAGAACTATTAAATGTTTGGAGGAGCAACTTCAAAGGCATTGTCTGGAAAGACAAAAATGGCAACATCTTGCATGGAGCAGTTGATAATATTCTAGTTGATCAGCATGGAAAGAGCAAGAAACTTGTAGTCCTTGACTATAAAACCCGTGGTTTTGCCCTCAAAGAAGACACTCATAAAGTTTCACAGCATCAGCTAGATATCTACAATTTCTTATTAAGAAAGAACGGCCAAGACACAGAAGACTTCGCCTTTTTATTGTTCTATGTTCCGAAGCATGTCCTCGAAACAGGCGAAGTTGTTTTTGAGACCACTTTGATGAAGATGCCGATAAGTGTGGCGGATGGCGAGAGA
>CAZKFK010000035.1:0-6205 GCA_964552095.1 Candidatus Woesearchaeota archaeon
ATCATTATATTTAAAGATATATTTTTCAAAAGAAGCGCATTAATGAATATAAAGCGCATAATCTATCCAATTTTATTCATTTAGCTCAAGACACGTTGTGCTTCGGCAGTCTTGTTATTATAATCCGAAAGTCTTCTCAAACTCTTTCATCCTCATCATATTTATCAAGAAATCTCTTCCTTTCTTCGTGATTGTGATTTGCTTCTTAGAATCTTTCTTGTCTATGATCTCATCGACCAGGCCCTTGCTCTTCATCTCATCAAGATAGCCACGCATCTGCACATGGGATAGGTTTGATTTATACATCAGATGCGTCGGCTTGATCTGCCCATTTTTTTCAGAAATACATCTAAGCATGTCCATGATAATATCTACCCTAGTTCTTTTTGAGTTGCTTGCCATGGTAAAAGATGGATATAATCAGACAGAGAAGGATTATAAATGCTACTAATTGCAGCAGATTAGCGAGGATATAGGTCATAGGATTATTTATGAAAGCCTGCATCATGTACCCTATAAACAGGATGATGAATGCTATGGATAGCACCAAAGATTTCTTTGAATTCGTTTCTCTATAGACCCTGTTATAGTTGAGGAAGATTATAACAGAAAACAGAGCGATAGTCAGTGCGAATAGCTGATGCACATTTGCAGTAAGCACAGCAAGGACCACAAGCAGATACACGATGATAAGATGGTTCCATCTTGATGATTTTTCGAACTTAGGGTCCTTGTTCTCTTTCTTTGAAGCATAGTACAAGAAATAGAATCCGATCAAGACGAATATCTTATGGAACAGTCCTCCAAGATAATTAACAATCTGCAGAGGCTGAGCCACTCTTGAAGCTATGATTACATCGCCAAGATGGAAAATATTAGTCAGGTCATAGTATATCTTAAGGTTCATGAATATTTCAAAGAACTCCCCTAAACAGATAAGCAGGAAAGATATCCCAAGATAGAAGAAGCTCCTATTCTTGCTCATCTTATAATAAGATAAGCTGATTATAGTGAAAGCGAGCAAGAGGAGGAAGCTGAATACATCTATTATTAAATCAGGTGCAAAAAACCACTGCGGCGGGAGAATTAGTGCCATCCTCGATAAACTTTTTTTCCTTTAAAAGCTTTATGAAACTTGATTCTATACCTCGCTTCTCTATCTAATTTTCACAACTGCTTTAAAAAGCATTTCTTTAGGATTTAAAGGAGGTGGAAAATGCAACTCAATACAGCACAACAAATCATCAAAGACCAAAAAACAGAGGACTCCATGGAACTCATAAGATACATAAGAGGGGAAAATCCGAAGATGCCTAGACTCAAAAGAGAGCAACAAAGGGAGATTGTGATGCTATCGACTCTAGGTCTGCAGAACTACGAAATCCAGTATCTTATGCATCTGAAGAACAAACAGAACAAGAAGAAGAAGTGGAGAATATAATCTATTTTATTTTTTATTTTTGACCCTTAGTTTTCCAAGCATCAAGCACACTTTACAGAGCTCGTTCCTTGAGGGCTCTCCGCACGATTTGCAGTATCTTAAATCCTTATGAGCTCTTTTCCTAAGACTTTTTTGGATAATCAAAAAATTCCTGACCAAATTCTCCTTGATTCTCGGGTCTTTTTTCTCTAATTCGTCTAATTTCCTTCTGATTTCGTGCCTCAACGCACCTATCACGCAAGGGCATCTCTGATATAGCACTGGAAATTCTTTTTCTCTTGAATACTTTTCAACATCTTTCTCTCTGATGAAGTATAAAGGTTTTATCCTTGTCACAAACCTTTCATCTTGTATAGAGCCAGTTACAGGTCCTAGGTTGACTCCAATCATAGGATTTCCTTTCATCAGATTCATCATCACATTCTGCGCCTCATCATCAAGATTATGACCAGTCGCTATTTTTGAACCCTTTAATTCTCTGGCCTTTTTATTGAGAAGCCATCTTCTTATTATTCCGCAGATAGTGCACTGCTTCAGTCTTTCTTTCTCTTGAAGAACGCTTTTGACATAGCACATCGCATATCCTATCTCTTTCCTGATATCATAGATATGCAACGGGATTTCATATTCAAGGCAGAACTTCCGAACATCTCTTTCATTCTCTTCAGACCACTTGCCCATCAACAAGTTGATATGAATAGCCTCAACCCTATATTCAAACTTCTTCAATAAATAAGCGACAACTGTAGAATCCTTGCCTCCAGACATTGCTACAACAATCTTGTCTTTCTTGCCGCATAATTTATATTTTTCAATTGTTTGCTTGACTTTTTTTTCAAAATCTTGGGGTTTCATAAAAGTCAAAGAAAACAAACTTTTTAAATCACGCCCTCCTATATTATACATAAAAGAGGCGAAGATGCAATACCTAGATTATATAGACTTGAAATATAAGCCCGACAAGACAGATCTTGTCTGCGAGTATTATGTTGAGCCACAAAAAGGTATTCTTATAAAAAAAGCAGCAGGTGCAATAGCTTCTGAATCTTCCATAGGCACGTGGACCGATGTAACAACATCTACAAAAAATTGTGATAATCTGGCAGCCAAAGTCTTTGATATAGATTTCAAGAGCAATATCGTTAAAATCGCATATCCCCTTGATTTATTCGAGCCAGCAAATATGCCCCAGATTCTCTCGAGCATAGCTGGGAACATCTTTGGCATGAAAATCCTAGATAGATTAAAACTCTTAGATATTCACTTTCCTGACCCGCTTTTAAGATCATTCAAAGGCCCTGTTCATGGCATTCTTGGAGTCAGAAAAAAACTCAAGATAATCGATAGGCCCCTTATAGGAACAATAGTCAAGCCAAAAGTCGGCTTGAATCCAAAGGAACAAGCGAAAGTGGCTTTTGATGCCTGGCTCGGAGGCTGTGACATAGTAAAAGATGATGAGAACTTATCAAATATGAGATTCAATAGATTCAAAGATAGAGTTAATGAAGTCTTAAAAGCAAAGGAAAAAGCAGAAAAACTTACAGGAGAGAGGAAGATGTATATGCCTAATACGACAGCAGAGTGCTCAGAAATGTTGAAAAGAGCAAAATATGTGAAAGAACAAGGAGGAATCTGTGCTATGATAGACATCTTAAGCTTAGGTTGGAGCGCTGTCCAGAGTATAAGGAATTATAATGAACATCTTCAACTTGTTTTACATGCCCATCGGGCAGGCCACGCTGCTCTGACAAGAGACAAGAAACATGGGATATCGATGCTCACTATCTCAAAAGTCTCAAGGCTCATAGGGGTTGATCAGCTTCATATAGGGACAATGATAGGGAAGATGGAAGGAAAAAGTGAAGTTCCAATCATTGATCACGAGATAGAAGATTCTATGTTCATCCCAAAACCAGGCTTCACTATAATCAAAGGAGGACATGCTCTAGAACAAGACTGGCATGGAATAAAGCCTATTTTCGCAGTATGCTCTGGAGGCTTGAATCCCACACACATCCCCTATCTGATCCATCATCTAGGAAGGAACATCATCCTTCAGTTCGGTGGTGGCATCCATGGCCATGCACAAGGCACCATGATGGGGGCTGAAGCAGCCAGACAAGCACTAGAAGCGACACTATCAAACCATTCATTAAAAGATTATGCCAAGAAGCACGAAGAGCTTGCTCAAGCCCTCAAACAATGGGGCTGATTCTATTAATAAATAATAAATAAAACTAAATGCGCAAGACAACGTTGTGCCTTCAGGCAGTCTTGCAAGACAATATTCTAACTTAAGATATTACCTTACCTCAAATAAAAAAATAAAAATAAAAAAAATTTTCTTAGGCTTCACTAACTTTTAGCAGCTGAACACTTTCCTCCAGTTGCTAAACATCCACAACTATTCTCACTTCCTGTTCCACACTGCCCCTTACATCCGCAACCGCAATCAGCGCCACATCCACATGTTGCCCCGCTCGCAATGGCCTTCGCTTCTGTTGCATCTGCTGCCTTAGCAAAGTTCTTTGCGTAAAAAATTCCTCCGACAGACAACAACAATACAACTGAAACAATGGCGAGTATTACCCATAATTTCATTTTGTTTTTTACCTCCTTGTTTTTTGTTTTTTTTAATTGTATGCCCTCAAGCAAGCGCACCCATAATCTATTGCGCTTGCCAAAGGCACAAGAACATCAAAAAGAAACCCCTTTTAAGCCCATGTTGGAAACTAGTTTCAAACAATTTTTATTTTAAAAGAACAACATTCGTCATCCCTCGCCTCATCCTCTGCACAAGTTGCCTGCCCTCTAACTTATCAAGAATCCTTGTGACCTTTACTTTATCAAATCCCGATTTCTCGACAAGTTCTGATTGGAATATGGTCCCATTGCCATCTATAAGCAATTGATATAATCTCTTCTCCTCGCTATCCAATAATTTTAGATTTTCTTCTCTTTTTTTCAAATCTTTATTTTCATTAACAGATTTCTCCCTTGCTTTCTTAAAAATAATCTGCTTCTCCTCCTTTACAAATAATAGGACCAGGCCTATTATGACAATTATCGCAATCAAAGCAATTGATACATATGTCTGGACATTTATTGTGCCATACATCGGACATGTCGGTCCATGCGAACACGAAGCATCAACAATAGTTGTCAGGGCATTGTTGAACAGAAATACGATTATTCCAAGAATGACTGCCATCCCGATAATCAACAAACCAACATATTTATTTCTCATCTTAGTTTTTATTTAGCACTTCCCTTTAAATTTATTATGAAAGTCAATTTCACTTTTCAAGGCTCTCTTATGCCTCTCTTCAAGCTCTTTCGGAACTTCCTTCTTGTTCTTCTTCATATAATTATATATTGCTTCTCCAAGAGCCTCCTCAGCTAATAGAGAACAATGTACTTTTATAGAAGGCAATCCCCCAAGCTCTTTGACAACATCCTTGTTCGTTATCTTCAAAGCTTCTTTTATTGTCTTGCCTTTAGCAAGTTCAATTACAATATCAGAGGTCGCTATAGCCGCAGCACACCCTAAAGTTTTGAACTTGACATCTTTTAATACATATTCTCCTTTCTTATCTTTTCCGACTTTGATATAGACATACATTATGTCCCCGCAGGTCATGTTCCCGACTTTTCCGATTCCATCAGCATCCTTGATTTCTCCTACATTCTTCGGATTCATGAAATGTCTCATGACTTTTTCATTATATTGTATTGCCATTTTATCTTATTTTTTAATTTATTTAATTTAATCTTGCAGGACTGCCAGATTTGATGGCACAACGTTGTCCTGCGCGGCTAGTTTTAGCATACCTCTTCACCTCTTTCCTCCTTTCTTATTATGTTTTATTATCTTCTTTATAGCATAATAGCTAGCTCCAAACACCAAAACCCCGGGAATCAAGGCAATCCCCAAAGCAGGCGCAAGAGCCGCAACACCTATGGTCCCTAAAACACCTGCACCAAGCGATTCTAAAATAGAGCTTATCTTGGGAATTTCTTTTTCAATATTCTTCTGGAATGCATCAAGTTGCATGATCAATCTTCCATTCTTGAATATCTTGACCTTATGCTCCTCTTGCGAACACAATATAGCAAGCCCTTTCCTTGAAGCTGTCAGGGCAGCGGCATGCCTTGTTCCATATCCGAAAAATGGCCTTGTTTTTTGTATCATGGCACTATAGGCCAAGACATTTCCCTCTTCATCAATTATGACTGCGCCATCGATTATCGCGATACTTTTCAATATCCTCTCCGCTCCACGGTCAAAAAGATTGAAAGACTTAACTTTCTGCTTTCTCAACAAAGTGTACCGAACATTCTTGCCTATTACAAACAAAGCCCCCTCTCCTTCTTTGGCTATCTCAATAGCCACGGCTATTACTTTTTCTTCTATCTTTTTTATCTTCTGCTTATCTCTTTTATTATTCTTTTCTTTCTTCATCTTTATAGTTTTTAATCTGAACAAAAGACTCCTTTTTTATAATTATTTAACATTTTTTCACTCGACTTATACATCGGCTTTGGCAGTTCATCGAAAGAGAACCATCTCCATTCAGTTATTTCATCAGGTTCCATGACTCTAGCTTCTCCCTCAAATTCCTCTGCTTTCAGATGCACTGTTATAAAATGAGCATCGACAACTCTATCATTGCTCACCCCTATGACCTTGATTTTCTTGATCTTTATTCCTGTCTCCTCTAAAACTTCTCGCTTCCCTGCTTCTTCAAGACTTTCATGGAACTC
>CAZKFK010000036.1:0-6198 GCA_964552095.1 Candidatus Woesearchaeota archaeon
ATATTAAGAACTTCTTGTTCAATTTGATTTTCTTGACAGTAAATATGCGCATCATCCTGAGTTATCCTAACTACTCTAAATAAGCCATTCAAAACTCCAGATAGCTCTAATCTATGGACTATTCCAAGCTCTCCTACTCTCCACGGAAGCTCTTTGTAGCTTCTTGGTCTGTTTCTATAGACCAAGATGCCTCCTGGGCAATTCATGGGCTTGACAGCGTATTGTTTTCCTTCATACTGTGTCAAGAATATATTATCTCTATACTTTTCCCAGTGTCCTGAGATAAGCCAGAGCTTTTTATCCATTATCTGTGGAGTCGATATCTCATCATAACCTGCTTTTCGATGTTCATCGCGCCAATAGTTGATGAGTTCATTGTAGATTATGAGGCCATTGTTGTGCCAAAACACCATTCCAGGAGCTACTTCGTTGAAGCTGAATAAATCCAACTTCTGGCCAAGAATCCTGTGGTCATTCTCTTTTAATTTTTCTCTATCTAATCTTGATTTTGAAATATCATGCAAGAGTTTTTTTGTATCAACTGGCTCTTCTTTGCTTTGAATGAGCATCTTTGTCTCGCCTATTCTCTCTGATGTCTTTCCTGTTTCTGGCTCTCCCACATATATCTTTCTTGATAGTTCAGAGAGAGGATGGCCTTTACATTTAAGCTCAAATTCTTTGTACCAGCCGAAAGGTGCTTGATAGATATCGAATTTTTCCTTGTCTTTTTTTAGAAGCTCTGCAGATAGGTAGAGAACCTTTGTTGCACTTATCGGTGCAGAAGGATGAGAAGTTAAGTGAACATAAGGGTATAGGACTATCTTCTTGCACTTGACTTGCTCAGCTATGCCTTTTATATTCTCGACCAGTTTCTTTGATATCTCTTCCTCAAAACCTTCATCATTCCTTTCGACTGCTGAAAGTATGACAAGGCATTCTTTTATCTCTCTGCCTTTCTTCTCTTTTTCATCAAGCTCTTCTGGCTCTTTTATTGCTTTTTTCAGGGCCTTGAACTTGATATAATCGCAGTGCAATGCAAGTATTTTCATAGAATACTATACGAGCAATAATTTATAAAGTTATTGAAAATCTAAAAAAGTTTTTCTAGAAAAGTCTCCTAGGGATTCAGGACCATATTTTCTATGGGCTCTCGAGAACCCTTTTCATAGAATTGCCCAAGGACTATTGACCGTTTGCCTGTCCCTCTTGAACCTCCGAGATTCAGGACATATGAACCCGAGCTTTTTCCAGGAAAAGGGACCCACCTCCATGTCCAGTCAACAGGGTTTATCGAGGCCTCTGTTGTAGTTGAACCCTCGCCATTCAGAAGTCTCCATATTCGCATCCTGTCTGCCCCAATGCCCTCAAAAGTAGCTCTTGAATCAAATGGGGGCCTGTCTCCTGTGCATAGAGAGACCGCTATTGAATAGTCGCATTCCATTGTACCACTTGGATTTCTTATCCCAACTAAACAAGCAGGATAATTATTCCCATAATCTCTATCAAGAAAAACACCTGCTTCAGCCACCACATATTCATGGTCCAAATATTTCACAGGGGTTCTCATTGGGACAAGCCCTGTCTCACTCTCTTCATCACTCTGCCTTTGTTCTCTTGTGTCTTGGGGTTCTTCTGTTGTAGTTGTTGGACTTGCTCTTTGTTGTTCTCTTGATTGTTCTATTTGTCTTTGTCTAGAGGCGAGAGCGCGGGCAGTAGCTTCGCGAAATCTGGCCCTTTGTCGGGGCGTTCCACTCATACAATACCATATCTCTTTTTCAAAACCAACACTTGCTCCCCGTCTTTCACAAGCAACCTCCCTCACACTGCCTCCAGGGACGCTATAGTATATTCGCAATAAATAAGAATCGTCTATCTCAGGCCCAAAATCAGTAGAAGTGACGAATGTGGTTTCTCCTTCATCATTGACTTCGATTCTTATGGGAACACTCTGCGTTATCTCTTCAACTATATCGTATCTTCTCGCAGTGGCGGGTTTATATCCTTGTTTTGGCCTGCCATCCATAAAAAATAATCGTTTTTGCTCTTCTGGGGGTAATCTTAAAAAAGATCTCTGGAATTTGTTAAGATATGCATTGCAGATACCTCCATATTTATCCCTTAAGGGTTCTAGATTCTCATCATTGATGGCGTTTCCAGCATCTGCTATAAACGCATCGAGAAAATCCCCCAGTGTCTGCCTGAATTGGGCTTCTATTGCAGAATCATTGATGATCGTTTCTGCAGCTTCTAATCTGCTTGTCAGAGGAGTTGCGAGAGGGCTTGCTAGCATAGTTCCTGCCAGAATCAAGCATAATCCCCTTCCTCTGCGCATGATTATCAAGTACTTCGATATTTAAAATGTTTTCTATAGTGTCTTTCAACATTTTATCACAACAAATTTTAAAAAGCCAAAAGTCCTGACCCTGATATCTAAAAAGAGATAAAAAGAGAGTAAAATGAGGAACAAAACAGCATTTTTGATTTTTGGGGTTCTTATAATCATCTCTATTTTTGCCTTATCTTATGTTCAGGCAAAGATAGTCTTGAACAGCATGAATGAGCAGTATAATCTTGGAGATGAGATATCCCAGACACTGAGTGTCATGACCGTAGATAATTTTCAGGGATTCTTGAGAGCCTCACTCTATTGCGGGGAGCAAGAGACTTTGATTTTTTATTCTCCTATCTCGACAGAGCAGAACAAAGAGAAAACCTTTTCTTTTAAGTTCATGGCAAGCCAGGCCGGAGCATGCTATATCCAAGCGACTCTTGAAAAAGGCTCTATTATAGAACTTGAGCAGAGCGAGATGTTCGATATAACGAGTGAGATAAAGATTGTGCCGAGCTTGAACAAACAATTTTTTATGCCTGGCGAAGAGCTCAAGATTTCAGGAAAAGTCACGATGATAAACGGCAAGGAGTTCAATGGTGCTGCAAGAATCATTTTAGATGATAGAGAGTATTCCAGCCTTGTGATAAGGGGAGCATTTTCAGAATCCATCATACTTGAGAAGAACATAGCGCCAGGACAGCACATGCTCATAATACAATTGAATGATGACAAAGGAAATTCTGGATTGTCGCAGATAACTTTTGAAGTAGGCATAGTCAAAACAGCATTGATTATAGAGACAGACAAAGACACTGTCCTGCCCGGAGATATCCTCACTATCTATCCGGTTGTAGTTGACCAGGCATATAATCCATTAGATGAGCCGATATATGTAAAACTTGTAAGAGTAGATAATCTTGGCCTTGGTTTCCAGAAATCAATCATACTATTGAATGAAGTGATAAACTCGACAAACCAGACTAATCAGACAAATGAGACTTATGTGAGGCCTTCTGTCTTCTACAGATTTCCGCTGGATGCTCCGCCTCAAGACTATGTGATTGAGGCTAGCGGGGCAGGCTTTACAACAAAGAAGATAGTCTATGTGCCTGTTGTGGAAAAGATATCATATGAAATAAGTGGCTCTACTTTGATTATCAAGAACATCGGAAATGTGGTGTATCAGAAGCCGATTGAGCTTTCCTTAGTTTATGGAGATGTTCAGATAGATAAGATAATCAATACTAAGATAAAAGTTGATGGACAGATAGAATATGATCTGAATGAACTTAAAGTTCCTCAAGGAAACTATGAAGTGAGCTTGACCTCGGTTGAAGGGACTGAAAAACTGTCTCAAGTATCTTTAGGGATAACTGGGCAAGCTTCTGGCTCATTGAATCTGGAGAAAAAAGAATCCTTCTTCTTTCCGATGATTGTGCTTATCCTCGTTCTTGTCATAATCCTTATCCTCATCGAGAGGAAGTCTTTCTTCGGGATATTCAAGAAAAAGAAAAATAAAAGGCAGCCCCCGGCAAGTGTAAGAGGATATGAAGTCTATCACGATGATTATGATACAAAGGAGACAAAGCAAGTCAGTGTTCCTGCGCAAAAGCCTTCCTCAGCTAATTATGGAAGAAGCTTCTCATCAAATCATAGTGCAGCACAACAAAACTTAAAAAGTCAGGGCAATACAGCAAGTATTAGCAAAAAAATGGCAGAACAACCAAAGCAGGCACAAAATTATATGAAGATGTCAGATATAACAAGGGGACATCAAAAATCAAGGATTGAGGCATCAACGAGCAATGATAAAAGGATTTTTTCATCAAGAATAGATGTCATCAAGGCATTATTCGACAAGTATGCTGAAAATCTTATAGCCTCGAAGATAGAGCCCAAGACAATCGCTGGGCAGAAGAAAGAGATAAGTGTTTTAATGCTTAGAGTAGGGGGGATGAATGACCTTATATCTTTGAAGAACAAGGATTCTTTCTTATTCTCTGAGTTGGCTGATACATATTTCTCTAAAGTATTGAAAAGAATTCAAGTAAATGGCGGAGTAGCTGATTTGTATGATAATCAGTTTATCATCATGTTCAATGTGAATCCTCAGGGAAATCATCAAGCCATGGCCCTTAAAACAGCACAAGAGATAAAGAAAATCACACAAGAGCTTAATCAAGAGCTTGCTGTAAGAGGACAGACTTTCCAATTATCTATCGGCGCAGGATTGCATTCAGGTCCTTTGATTGTTTCAAGTATCGGAGCAGATAAATCCTTAAAATATACGCCTATTCAAGATACAACGAATATCGCCAAAGCACTTGAGAGAAAAGCTTTCAAAGGCGAGATAATAATGTCTGAGAGCTTCTATAATCAAGTCTCAAGTATTGCGCAGGCAAAGAAGATAACTCCTCTCGCAACAGGAAACATAGCCATGAATGCCTATCTTATCCAAGACAAGGTCGAAGAGAAAAAGAATGTCCCATATTGGGCTAAGTGAATTCTAAAAATTTATATAATAATACTTTCTATGTTATTTATGGAAGAAGTTTCAAACAGAGAAGCTTTTGAAAAATTTAAGCCATCAAGATGTGTCTTTGTCATATCTGTCGATAAAAAGAATAATCTGAGCGGAATGGTCGCGGGACAGGTCATGAGGTGCTCATCTAAACCTCCCATGCTTGCTATTTCTTTGTGGAAAGGAGGATATACCCATAAATTAATTCAACAGAGCAAAGAATTTGTTATTGCTGTACCAAATAAGGGTCTTCTAAAAGAACTTGAATTTTTTTGGGTCTTGTCATGGGGATAAAGTAGATAAATTTAAGGAATCAAAGATTAAAACGCAAAAAGCCAAGTATATAAAAAGCCCTTTGATAAATGATGCGACAATAAACTTTGAATGTGAGTTAGAAAAGAGTCTAGATTCTGGGGACCATATGATCTTTGTTGGAAGGATTCTTGCTTCATATATAAATAGAGATAAAAAAGTTCTATTAAATACAAAGAGAGTTGGCGACAAAAGGGTTTACGAAGAATTCTAAAGACCCTTAGTTCAGCACAATAAAAGATAAAAAGAAGAACAACTTGTAAGTGCCATCTTCAAGATGACACTCGCATATGCGACATTCGCTTTTGTATCGATTATCGCTAATTATGATAAAGGCAAGGGAGTGTCATTAGTGGAGATACTCGAGATAAATAAAAGAGAGTACAAGGCACT
Source organism: Candidatus Woesearchaeota archaeon (assembly GCA_964552095.1). Classification (GTDB taxonomy): domain Archaea; phylum Nanobdellota; class Nanobdellia; order Pacearchaeales; family UBA284; genus JAPLYB01. The sequence goes on from CAZKFK010000036.1 coordinate 5,559, forward strand.
CATAATGAGAAACTTCGGCCAGATAGACCCTAAGTTCTGTATTGAGATGAGAGAACTTATTTTATATGATGATAGGACAAAGAGATATTTCTTAAGAAAGAATCTTGACAGAAGGGTTTTAAACTTCTATTTAGAATCTGGAGAAGCATACAGATAAAAAAATGCTCAAAGAAAAATGCTCAAAAACAAGATTGTTTTTGGACACAACAAAAACTGTTCGTTTTTATTGAAAAGAAAAAATAAAAAAAATAAATAAAAAATTGTTTTTTGGTTTTATGCTTTCTTGCTCGCTAGTCTTCTTGCGACAACAGCTATCACTATGGCAAGTGCGATGATACATACCATCAATAGGCCCCCATACAACGCCTTACTTCCTCCTATGACATTGCCTGTTATAAGGTTCTTGTCAGAAGAGCCAGTATTGCCGTTTGTCTGGACTTCCTGAGATGATGTTTCTGATGTGCATGCTCTTGATAGAGCAGGTTTATCGTTGGTCGTTCCACAGTTGTTCTGGTCAACACAGTTTCCGAACTGCATGTTGTTGATACAGGATCCCCATTGGCATATCCATTGCTCATTACAAGTTATGGATGATGATGCAGAACTTCTTGAGGAACCGCCTCCGCCTCCACCGCCTCCT
>CAZKFK010000037.1:0-4814 GCA_964552095.1 Candidatus Woesearchaeota archaeon
CCTTTTCCGAGATAAAAAAGACCAAAACCAACGCTAGCATGAATGACTAAGTCTCCATGCCCATGAAAAGTATGACTTGAGAATTCTCCAATATAGTACATCGCTCTCTCAGCGACCTTGCTATGAGTCACTTTATCTAGGACTTTTTCTAGCATTTTATCATTTATAGTGCGATTTTATGAATCTTCCCATAGTTTTAAGGAGGGAGTGATATCTTCTTTGATTATATATCTTAACTATCTCATCAGGATTCTTGTCTTTCAAGCCTCGGAGAAGCCACCATGTCGTCGGCATCGCAACGAAGGTCTCATAAAGCCAATTCCCTTTAGTGTCTGCACTTGTCTCTGCTCCTAGAATATCGATATTCTCACTTAAAATGACTTGCCCAAATAACAATTGTCCAAATAACAGGCTAGTTATATACTTCAATCTTCGGACATGATTCTTGCTTGTCACATATAATATCTTGTTCTTTATGGGAAGTTTCCTGTCCAATAGAGCATAAGCATTTTCGACAGAGTTGTGAGCTTCAGCAATTTCAATTGCGTTTGAATCTGGAAATCTGTCTCTTCTATCTTTGAGGCTTTCATTTACACGGAACATCTCTTCATTATCCTCGCCGATTATATGCTTTAAACCTGGTTCTTGTGTCCTTGGAAAATCATAACCACATAGAAAAATTGTCGGAGAATCAGAGGGATTCGTCTCTTTATGCCTCCCATATAGATATAGCATGACATCCTGCCGCTCTATATCCACTTGCCTATCTCCATATCCGTGAGCGACATAGTACATGTATTCCCCGCATTCTGCATTTCTCTTGGCTTCCTCGAAGCCCACTATCCTTACTTTTTCTTTTCGAAGAGGTCTGCGAAGATGCAGACGAAACATATTCTCTAGTGTTCTCATCTTATCGTCAGAGCGGTTCCATTTAAAAAGCTTGTTATTTGTGTCACTTTTAAATGATACTTATTTATCTATGTTGAAGAAGGTGCTTGCAGAGCTTTCTGTGATTTTTGTGCAACAACAAAGAATTTGTCGACGATAACCCTTTCTCCATGAAATCTTTCAACATATGGGCCGGGATAGGCACTCTTGCCTTGAGCTAGTACATCATACCCCGAACCTGAATTAGAGAAATAGCACATTACATCATCATGATCGGGTTTATAAGGGGTTGTTAAAATAAGACGCCCTGCTGGAGCTAGTACCAAGTTTACTTGACCAAAAATCCTAAACCATGCTCTCCTGTTTCTAGAGGTAAGGTCTGGATTTCTTATGATTGCAAGATCATAGCTGTCTGGAAGACCTTGCTCTCTCAAGATGTCTTGAAGTCTTGTAGCGTCACCAACAACAAAAGTGACTGCTCTTTCTAATAATGGCCTTATCTTTGCCATGTCTCTCTTGCTTTTGTTTATACTTACATAATTCAAGCGAGAAAGTGGTCTCCCTTGCTCTATTAATAAATCAAATAATCCCATTGCATTGTAGGCCATGCTAAATGTGCAACCGACATCGAGAACATTTAGAGTATCTGTAAAAGGCACTTCATCTAGTTTAATACACTCTTCAAATATCTGTGTCCATCTTGCTATTTCGGCAAATAATTTTTGTTCAAGAGCGGATTTCTTTTCACGCATTGTAATATTCTTAATCACGACTTTAAAAATCTTATCTATAAGTATTTAAATGAATATAGACTATAGATTTTATGATTCTATTCAATCCCATACATGTAATCTGGAAGACAAGTTTCTTCACAATCTATTCTTGGGGCTTATTTTTTATCATAGCATTCATTGTCGCAGGTATATTATTTTATCTTGAAGCCCGGAAGAAAGGAGTCTCCCAAGATACTATCTTGAAAATTTTATTATTGGTATTGATTGGAGCCATATTTGGAGGAAGATTATTTTTTGTCCTCGAGAATCTTCCTATTTTTTTAGCTAAACCTCTAGATATTTTTGCTTATGGCCAGGGCGGAGAGACAAGTTATGGAGGCATAATCCTTGCGGTTCTTTTTGTCTGGCTCTATTTGAGGAAAAACAAAGAGCTCAGCTTTTCTCAAGCTCTAGACCTTAGTGCTCCTTATCTCGCACTAGGACTTGCGATAGCAAGAATCGGATGTTTTCTGAATTGGGATGATTTTGGGCTAAGCACCTCGCTACCGTGGGGCATCGGCGTCGGAACTGATCCTGCTCGGCATCCAACTCAACTCTATGAACTTGTTTATTGCCTTATCATTTTTGGATTATTGATGTGGTTCAAGAAGATAAAAGAGAAGAGAGAGATAAGTAATAAAACAGTCGGTGCGAGTAAGTTAGAGCGTTTAGATTTAAGTAAAGCGCATAGTGATAAGCCATTACAACATACCTCAAATACATCTTGGTTCAGAAAACTATTAGATAAGAGGGGCTCATTGTTCTTGATATTCTTGATTTTCTATGCTTTGTTCAGATTTTTCAATGATTTTCTTAGAATATACTCGATAAACTGGCTTGGCTTTGCACTCTCGCAGTGGCTTCTTTTTATTGTGATTGTAGCAAGTGTTCTGATACTTTTTATGAAGAAGAAATAGAGAATTAAGCGATTTCGCCCCAACCTATCAATCGCCAGTGGCCTTGATAGTTTCGAGCTAGGCCGACTCTGTCGCCTTTGAAAGGGACAATAGGAATCTTTAAAGTAAGCTCAATATCATTCCCTTTTATTTTCTTGATGAGGCCGACTGTCGTCGATGTATTTACAGACATCATCAAGAACTCGTTTGTTTTTAATGGCTCGATTTTAAGCTGTTCCTTTGAACCGACTATCTCTTTGAATATGCAGGTCTTCAATCTTAATATGCTTGTTATTTCAGGCAAAGTCCCTTGAATTCCAGCTATACATCCTCCAAGAGCATCTGATTTTGTCAAGTTAGGGTCTAAAGATGTCTGTATTGCCAAAGATCCTGAAGGAGTTATCTCATCTAATTCATTTGAGCCAGCTCGCATGCTTATTATCTTTGTCTTGATTGTTCGATATGTTGTTTGCTCATGTTTCTTTACGCTCTCTCCTGGTTTTATCTCGATTATATCTCCTTTTTTCAGTTTTCCTTGTTTTAAGACACCTCCAAGAACTCCGCCTCTCAAGGTCTGGATATCAGAACCTGGCCTGTTTATGTCAAAAGTCCTTGCAATCAAGAATATTGGCTTGCTTTCAGTATCTCTCTTTGGAATCTCTATCTTGTCTATCTCTTCAAGTATCTTATCTATATTGATGCCTTGCTGAGCGCAGATAGGGATTATTGTTGAAGATTCTGCGATTGAGCCTTTGATGAAATCTTTTATCTGTTTGTATTGATTGATAGCTTGCTCCCGAGTCACTAAGTCTATCTTGTTCTGAAGTATGATTATTTTTTTGACGCCTTTGCATTCTAAAGCAAGCAAATGCTCCTTTGTCTGTGGCTGTGGAAATGGCTCATTTGCAGCTATAACAAGCAGAGCAGCGTCGATGATCGCAGCTCCCCCTAACATTGTAGCCATCAGCATCTCGTGTCCTGGAGCATCTATGAAGCTGACATATTTTTTTGGCTCTGCTGCTTCTTTCATGCCATTGCAGCTGCAACTTTTATTGATTGTGAATTCATTACATCTAGGACATCTGTAGATTATCACATCAGCATATCCTAATTTGATTGTTATCCCTCTCTTAAGTTCCTCAGAATGCTTGTCTGCCCAGACTCCTGTCAGTCTATATAGGATAGTTGTCTTGCCATGGTCGATATGGCCGACTAGGCCGATGTTCAAGACAGGTTGTTTTGTAATCATGCAAAAGAAAAAGAATGGGGGTTTTTAAGGGTGTTGGTTTTCTATAAACATGCGGGGGATAATGGTTGGGGTTTAAAATCATCCCTCATGAATTCTGGAAGGATTATTCTTGGGTCTGTCCATGGTTTTTTATCTGCCTCATGCACTCTTTCTGGTCTTCGGGCCGGATTTTCTGCTTGTGCTTGTGGCAAAGGGTACCATGTTCGCATATCCCAAGTATACTCTCTTCGTCTAATATCGATATAGGGTATTTGTGAGTATTCCATAATTCATAAAAAATAATCTAGTTTATAAACCTTTCTTTTGTCACTACTTTTTAGAAACACTATTTCACTCTTTCTTCTCTTCTGCTTTTGGAGCTTCTTCTACTTTCTCTTCCTTTCCAAAGACCTTGGTCAAGGGCTTTGAGCCTTGCTTGATTACTTTAAGATTCACTTGAGAAATCTCTTCTGTTATAAGATTAGCGTGGACTGTCTTTTTTAATCGAAGACCCTGGGGTTTCTTTGTCTTCATTCCAGGGCCTCGAGTCAAAAGAACTTTCTTCAGGCTCGTTCCTGGAACATTCGATAGGGCTGGAATCCCTGTTAAATGCGAGAATCCTGTTATCTTGAATTCATAATCAGCAAGATCTTGGTTCTCTTTGATATGAGAACCCCTGACTTCAGCACCCATCTTCTTCCCTAAAAATGGCGTGATATCTGCCTCTAAGTGATAAGTTCGCTTGCTCTGTGGGTCTCCTATGTCTAATTTTATTGCCATCTAATTCTGTGTTAAAAGATGTTTAAAAAGGTTACTATGTAGAAAAGTTAATTCGTTCCGCTTATGGTTCTTGGGTTATGTAAATAGAACTGCACATCTTTAGATTGAAAGAAGCGCATTACCTGTAACTAAAGCGCATTGTTCCTCATAGCTCGCTATATTGACTTATATCAAAATTCAATCGAGCGTACATTCTCTTGCATACTTATCTAATCTGATTCTTGCAATCCTTGGCTGGATAAGAATATG
>CAZKFK010000037.1:4914-6147 GCA_964552095.1 Candidatus Woesearchaeota archaeon
AGGATTGAACTGATCCTTTCTCCTTGTTTCATGTTTTTTGTTTCGACTCCAGCGACTATAGCATCTGTCATCGGCTTTTTGTCTATGTCAAGCCAGGACCAACTCGCCCCTTTTATGTACTTTGAGCTTGATTCTTTTGCCATCATGCCAGGGAGCTTCTGCTTTTCTATCTGTTCCCAGAGGTCCTTGCCATGCATAGTATATGGAACAAGGGTTATGTTCGGACCATCTGTTATGATGTCCTTCATGAGGAGCTTCCTTTTTCTCAATGGTTCATCTGTCAATGAAGTCTCGTCCTTTTCAAGGATATCGAAGACAAATAGCGATGCGGGAATCTTCTTGCTCTTGAACTTGATCTCTTGGACACTTCGGGCATGCTCACGTTCTTGAAGAAGTTCTTGGTCTGGAACTTTTGAATTATTCAAGACCACTATCTCTGCGTCAACGACACAGGACTTTGCTTTAACAAATGCAGGAAGGTCCAAGAACTCTGGAAATAATCCTATGAGGTCCTTTTTCACTTGATTGAATATAGCTATATCCTCTTTATCCTTATATATCAAGACACGGATGCCATCAAACTTTGGCTCGAAGATATATCCGATGAGGTTCGACCTATCTAGGATGCTTGTGCTTCCCCGCTTTGGTTGCATATGCTCATAGACTTCCATTTTTTACAGCTCTTTTTTATTATCTATCAATATATCTTAACTATCTAATATTATTTAAAACTTTTTGAGCATAAAAATAATGCTTTATAATCATATTGTCAAGCATAATAAAGTTTATAAACGCATGATTTTTCTGATGAGTATGGCAGGAAATAATTGCCCTTGGTGCGGAAAACCACTCGAAAAAAAGTACGTGACTCATGGTGATAAAATCAGAGAAGTCTGTGCTAGATGTGGGTACAAGCTCAAGGAATACAAAAAACCAGAGGAACCAAAAAAAGAACCAGAAAATACTGCTGCTCTAGAAGTTAGAGAAGAAGAGAGACCAGTTGTCAGACAAAAACCAATCTGGCCATGGATAATCGGCGGCTTGATAATCTTGTTGCTGATAATATTCATAATCAAGCAGTTTTTAGTTTAATTCTGAACTAAGAGGGCTGTATTGTCTTAGATGTTATTTTGGAACAGACAGTTTTATGATGTGTCTAATCTATCACAATAAATCTTTTTAAGCAGTTATTTCATATCAATCAGACATGAAAAAGAAAAGTCATATCATTGC
>CAZKFK010000038.1:0-5803 GCA_964552095.1 Candidatus Woesearchaeota archaeon
TATGGATGATGATGCAGAACTTCTTGAGGAACCGCCTCCGCCTCCACCGCCTCCTTGGTTCTGTGTGTAACCACATTTTCCGGAGACAAGGCCCTTATTGGACCAGTGGCTGTTTTCACATAAGAAATATGTTGTTCCTTCGCATTTCTCTTGTCCATTTTCGCATTCTGGTGGCACTATTCCATCTCCTTCAAAGGTTATGGAATCAGAGTTGCATTTTACACCGAACCAACCTATTCCGAATAAGTCTTCGGATGGGTCTTCTGGCGTATTATCTCCTTCATATGCTGCTCCCCATTTGTAACCCATGTACTTGCAATCTAAGCTTTGGCTACATTGCAAGTCTGAAGGGATTGTAACTGTCAGAGTCACAGTCCTTTCAACACCGATTACGTCTTGTGAGATGTTCAATGGCAAGAACACGTTGCTCTGCCAGTTGAAGATATGATTGAAGAAATCCATGTAGCTCTCTTGGTTGATATCAAATGCATATGTCGAGTAACTTAGTACAGGGTTTAGATCAACGACTCCACAAATCTTTGACATTATCATACCTGTTGCATTTCCGCCGTGGCACAACTTTATATCAAAAGTAGTGCTTCCACTCTGGCCTTTCGGCACAGTGAAAGTATCTCCATCATTTATCCATTGGAAATATACATCGTATACTAAGTCAATATCTTTGTATTCTGAGTCTGTATTCGCTAAGTTATCCCATGCAGTCACTTTGACATAATAGCCATAGTCTGCTTTAAGATTCCAGTGGTTTATGCTGCCTTCCCAATATCCTTGAGCCTTAGTCAGTGAAACTGTTCTTCCTGTTGAAGTGTCATTTGGATAGAACAATTCAGCAGTAGCTCCATTGACTCCTGAACCATCATCTGTGATAGATGCCTTGACTGTAAAGATATTAGCTCCACAGCCGAATTCATCTTCTCCATCTTTTGGCTCTTCAATGATTATTGTAGGGGCAGTGTTATCCATGAAATCAAATTCTTCGTGAGTACCTTCGACATTTCCGACATTATCTATACTATACCATCTAAGTGTGAACGGACCGTCTGGTAAGCTCAAATTAAATGGTCCCGTATATGTTATCCAGTTTACTCCATCTGTGCTATAGTATGTTTCAAAGCATCCGCTTCCATCATATGTTCCTGACTTGTCTGTGCATGTCAAGGTATAGGTGGTGTGGTCTGTTACATACCAATCATTTCCGTATGGATATTTTGGATCTCCAACAGCTTTTGTTGTCACAGGGTCTGTATTGTCCATGAAATCTGTTTCAGAGTTTATGGCTTCTTGATTTTCTACATTATCTATACTGTACCATTCTAGTGTGAAAGGCCCATCTTCTAGGCTCAACACAAAAGGATTGTTGTATAGGATCCATTCTCCTCCGTTGACTCTGTAGTACGTCGCATTACAACCGCTTCCATCTGGCACGTTATCGTCGCATGCCAGGGTGTAGTATGTATGATCAGTAACATACCAATCTCCGGATTCATATTCATGTTTTGGACCTTCAGGGTCTCCAACTGTCTTTGTTGTTGTCGGAGCTTGCGTGTCTATCTTGAATACTTTTTCAGTATCGAAAGAGTTGCAAGCTTTGTCGATAGCTCTCTTCCATACATGGCACTTTGCACCTTGAGCTGTGCACTGTGTAGAAACACTTACAGTATACTCTCCGTTCCATCCTACTTCAAAGTATGGAAGAACTTCAGTAATATCATTGACTATCCTTATCTTGGCAGTCAATGGGTTTGCGTCTGTATCTGTCTCATATACAGTGAAGTCATGTGCATACCATATCAAGTTGTCGGTGTCTATTGTGACTTCTGGCTCTGTCATGTCTATCAAGATCTCATCAGAATCCATCTCAGAACCTTGGTTCCAGGATTTATCGACAGCAAAAACTTCTATATAATAGGTGTTGCCGTCATCCAAACCCGAGAAAGTCTTTGAATGGTCTGGTGCGTAGACTATTTCGCTTTTGTCGAAATTGCCGTTCTCGTAGAGCGTGACATTGTAGTACCAGATGTCTGCACAATCATCATCATGGGCTGTCCATGTCCAGGTAATGCTGTTTTGGTTCCAGTATTTTCCGTCTTCTGAACAGTCTTGTGTATTGTCTGATATAGAGTCCATCACTGGAGTACCCATATCAATGCAAACATCACAACAGTCCTCTGGATTTTCTGGAACTTCTTCATTTCCTGCAACATCTCTTGCCCATCCACAGAGCGTATGCCATCCAAGTGTGAATGGATAGTCATTCCAGTCTGTGAACCAGTATTCGGTCTTGAAACCGCTTGTATTGTAAGCAGTCTTGGCAGACCTGTCATCCCATCTATACCTGACCCAAAGCAAATTGGACTGGGTATCAGCTGAGATTCCATGACCTACTAGTTCTTGATAGTTCGTATAGGCTTTTCCCATATCGATAGCACCGCAATTCCTTGGGTCGATGATCTCATTGTGCTTCGTGAAATAAGTCACATTCGTGTCTGGTGGTGTGCAATCTGGCATCGTAGTATATGTTATGACTGCTTTGAAAGTCAATCCCGCTGGATTGGTCTCATAAGTTCCTGTTCTCTGGAAGTTCACTGCCCTGAAATTCAGAACATTCGAGCCTCCATGGACATAACTGGTTATATTGGCTGTTTCAGTAGTGTTCCATAACACATCTGATTCATCCTTATTCAGTTTGCCATCGTGTCCTACGATTACTCCGTTAATGCCATAACTTTCTGCGTTATCTGCATTTGCATACAGAATAGCATTAGTCACCTTGATGCATGTTGGCAGAGTGAAAGTCTTTTGGAAAAACCAATAAGTCTCATTATTTCCCTGGTTTGGGACATTGTCATATTCCCATTGAGGATCGGTCTGGCTTGTTCTCCAGATCCAGGTCGCTCCGGTAATATTCGGCCATCCTGGGAAAACCCAAGTGGCGTAGCATGAGTTCCAAGAACTTCCATCTGCAGACCATTGAGCAGCACTGTCGCTCACAACAGTCAAAGTTGAAGCAGAAACAACACTTACTAAAGTCATCACTATCATCACTGCGATAGCAAGGAATAAAATTCCTTTGCTTCTCATTTTTTATCTTTTTTTTAAACCTCCTTTCAATCAAACCCAAAGGGTTCGTTAAAAATTTCTACCTCTTGAATATGAGGTACATACATCTAATTAATTAAATTAGCCTTTTTTAATCAACTTAGATTCTAAAAATAAGAAGGGTTCATTTATAAGCATTATGGCATGCAATCACATATATTTTTTCCGACGCTGTTTGTTATCACTTTTAGTTACAACAGGGTCATCTATTTTGCAGTCTTAAAGCAGACATCACGATGGCGTTCTTGACTTCAAGATGCCTTTTTTCAAAATCATCGAGCCATTCTGATAATAGAGAGGATTTTTTTTCTTTTTTGAGCCTGATTTTCTTCAGCTTAGAATAAAGGTTCATCTCGTTTTCTGTCATGAAGTAGAATGGCCTGATTATTTTCCTATTTTCCTTATCTGTATCTATAATAGGCAGCAGTAGCTTCGTCCTCTTTTTAATATCTCTTTCTGTCATGAACGCTTCGAGAGTCATCAATGCTATATCATCTAAAGATTCTTGAGAAATCGCATATGGGCCTATTTTCTTCATTGACAAAAGGGATTTGACATTGAGATTCGCTTTGGCCTGCAAGTCAACTTGGTCAAGAAGCCTGAATTTCCTTATTGTATAGAGGACTTTCTTCTCAAAATAAGAGAGGAACTGGGCCTCGTTCAATTCCTTGCCGTTCTGGAGCGTTATGACATTCATTTTAATAATATATCATTTTTTAGTTTATTAATTTAGCTCTTGGGATTCCAATCAAGACATTGTTCATGGGAGTGATTCTTGGGCTTATCTGAACAATCTGCGCTTTGTAGCCCTGCTCTTCTAAGAACCTCGCTCTTATCGCGTCATAGTAGTCTTTTTCATGAGCATATAACAGTCTTCTTGATTCGGGGGACTGCCTTAAATCATACTGTTTCATGTGCGCGTTATAACAACAGGGCATCACAGCCACAGGAATCCTAGCTTGTGTGGCTTTTTCAAGAACAATATCTGTGAGCATGCCGCAGGCATGCACGGCTATTAGAGCTGAGTTTTCTGGAATCAATAGGGTTTCAATCCCCTCTCTATTTACCTCAAAAGGAATTCTTAATCTTGAGACATTTCTTTGAAATCTTCTTGGCTCTTTTATATCAACGAAGATTATTCTTGAAACATTTCTATCTATTGAGAATTCAAGACCTGCTTTGCCGTCTCCTGTGCAGGCATCTATCAGGGTATATGAGAGGGGTGTCTGGAAAAAGGGAGCGACAGCTTCATGGAATGCCTGTGCTCTTCTCCTTTCTTGTTCTTCATTCATCTTATCCTCTTTGCTTTCATGCACCATATCTTTTCATATTCTTTTTCACCATAAAATATAGGATAAAAGGTCTCTCCACCAAGGCGTGTTCTTTTGAAGTTCTCAAGAAAGAGATTTCCCTGTCTTGGAAGAGACCCATAAACAAGGTAGATCTCTTGAGAAGATTGTCGAGTTCGATTTTTGAGATTCCTTATGTAACTTCTTATGATTTGCGCTACTCGTTCTGGGTCTTCATTTTGATTGAATTCAATAGAAATCCCCTGTTTCACATGGTCTATCAGAGACTTGTAACCAGCGATGCTTGGGCCCATGATTATCACTTTTCTTAGAGGGATTCTAGTCGCTAGGTCAAGAATATCCAAGTTCTTTCTTGTTATGATAATCGCGTGCTCTTGATTCGCTGTTGTTGAATGGATATCAAGGACGTAGTCGCAATCTTTCAGTTCATGAAGGATTTCGACCGCAAGCCTTTCTTCATGATTTCCATCTGACTTACCCGGAAATACGCGGTTAAGATCCTCATCGATGAATCTTTTATCTAGCTTAATCGCTAGTTTGTTTGCAATGATGAACTTCAATTGAGCATTTTCAGGGTTCATCTTGGCTAGTATCTTGATAGCCTCTAAACCTATCTTTTCATTTCCGTGGATACAAGCAACGATTCCAAATCTAATCTTTTTCATTTTTTAAAGCGCCCACAAGCAACACAGAGTCTCCTTGGGCATAGTTTAATCTTAGGGATTGATTGAAGAATGAATTCGCTCTACCATGAACAGGTTGGGGGATAAAATCGTAGAGGCAGACCCCATATGTGGATCTTCCGACAAATGTTTGATCATCGAAATCTTTCATTTTTAAAAAATCTCTCGCGATATACTTCGCGATTTCTGCGACCACTTCTGGAGCAGGGGTTCCGTTTGGATAGAGCTCTTTCACCAGTTTTTGTGTTGCTGCATAAATGACGGGATTCTGTGTCCTCATAGCAAGAAAATCAAAACCATTATAGTTGATTGCTTTAGTATTTACTCTGTGAAATAGGCCATGCCTTTGGAAATCTCTTCTTATTACGATGCCTTGCAGATAGAGGATATTTTTGTCTTTGAATCTTATATGGTCATAACCAGCAAATCCAACCAGGGCTCTATCTACTTGAACCAAATACAACTCGCCAACCTTGAAGACATGGTTTTCAACATCTTCTCTTGTCATATCTGTGCCGAAGCCATCCCTCGCTATGCTGACTAATTGATCTAGAAGTTTCTCCCTTTCTCTTCCTTGGAAGACTCTACTAGGTTCTAACGTCCTTTCTACTAAAGTTTTTTGTTCCATTTTATTCAGATGGGGACGTCGGGAGTTGAACCCGAATTCACTAGTCTGGAGCCAGCAGTAAT
>CAZKFK010000039.1:0-5760 GCA_964552095.1 Candidatus Woesearchaeota archaeon
GAACCGGAGGACTCTCTTATCAAATTATTCTGTTGATATAATCAATGCCTATGCTCCTGTCGATGGCCTTGAGCTTTCATGCGCTCCGAAGATATGGTCTAAAACAGAAGTCATAGACACGATAAAGAGAGCTCTTCAGGAGAATATCCAAGAGATCAAGATAAAAGGTTCAGAATATAATTTGAAGTCCCCAAGGAACAGATATTTTGTTGCAGACTTCGGACAGATAAACCAGCAAGTCAATTTCTTGTACATGAACAGCTGGCCGACTAAATTAGACATCTGGCCCTCTGATAAAGATACGATGCGCGCAGACCCTATAGGGAATCAAGAGGGCCTGGGCATTATAGGATTCTGTTTCATCCCCTATCACTTTGTCTATGACCTTAGCTATCCTGTTCTTGTCCAGATAACTTCTGGGACAGAGATTTTCCAGTTCCCTATCCTGATTGTGATAGACAAGATGATACCTCAAAAAGCATCTTTAAATGATACTCTTCCGATAGAGCTGGATTTATGTGCAACTCAGGGCCAAGCAGGGACAGTCTATACTTCATATAATTCAAATCCAGTCGAAGCAGACATCTCTTTCAGGTGCCTCTCACAGACATGTTCAATTGGCTCGACAAAGAAAGAAGCAGGAATGTCAAGCTTGCTTGCTGAATTTCCAAAATGCGTCAATGGGTATGTCATGGCGAGCGCTCCGGGCTATAAGACCTCGGAAGCTTTGGTTTCGACAAATCAGCCCTTCATTATAGATATCTCGATGTCTCCGACATACTCTCTTGACTTGGACTTGGGCCTGACGAATGAGAATGCCATACTATTCTTTGATTCTCCTGGCTATGACCAGACAGTATTTTATCCGACACAGAAAAAGATAAACCTGAGCGAAGGGACATACAATGTTTCGCTTCAGATATATAAGAACTCTCAGCTTAATCTAGGCTCTCAAGAAGTTGAAAAATGTATCCAAGTCCCGGCAGCAGGCATCCCTGGGACTCTTGGCATGACAACAGAGCAGTGCTATAAGATAACAATCCCAGAATCTCAACTTACAAGCGTTCCTATCGGCGGTGGCAAAACTGAGTTCAGTGTTACAGATGAAGAACTTAAGTCTTCAAGAAAAATGAAGATATCTTCAGAGAAGCTAGAGACTCCGACAACTATCGAGGAGGTCATGGATGCTTACACCCTAATAAATCTAAATCCTTTGACCATAACACTCTCATAAAAAAAAGATGAATAAAAAAATAAGCAAGAAAGCGATGCTAGGAATCCTAGTATTATGCATGTTCCTAGCTGTATCTATAATGGCAAGAGCCGAAGATCTTCCTGGAACAGGCCCGCTGCTTGAGACCCCTTCACAAGCAGAATCTGAAGCACAAACAACACCGACAATCTATCAAGACCAGTATCTCATCAATCCAGAGAACTATTACTATCCTTCTTTGAACAATCCCTCGAATTTCATAACTTGGACCGACGAATACTGCAATAAAACTGCGGACATGGACTTCATAATCGAGATGATGCCTGATGCCTGCCAGCCGAGCCCAGTGACTTCTGACCTTTTAGAGGAGCAGAATGTTCCAGTGATGTGCAAGCTCACAGGCATAAAGATAAATCCTTTGATTGATGTCCCGAGCATAAAGCGAATTATCCCCTTCTTCAAGAACCAGTCAAAAGAGATAGCCTATATCAATTTCTATCCAGCAAGGAGCGCTCTTGGAAGTTATCAATTCAATTCATTAGGCCTAGTTGGAGAAGGAAATCCGACCCTAAGCAATTTAGGATATGTTGTTGTCAATCTAAGACAGCAGCCAATAGAATCTAAGATGCCGAACAATGTCTCTGTCAATGTCATCTTGAATATAACTTATGATGTCTCAAAAACATATGGCTTGCATACAGAACAATTCTCACTGCCGGTCATGACCCAAGATGAATGGGAGCAGGGCTACAAAAAATATAGTTTTGGCAACGGAAAAGGATATGTGAGATTAAGAGAGATAAAAGACGATAATGCGAAGGTTGAAGTCTATTACAATGCCCTCAGTTCTCCGATAGCATCGAAAGAGATGCGCGAAGGCGACAGCTTGACTTTTAAGCTCCCAGGATTCTATTGTCAGGAAGGATTGAACATAACTCTTGATGAAATCAGGATTCCAAGCACAAGAGCGAGGATTATAGTGAATGGAGATGAATTTTTAGTGGAGAAAGGAGAGGAGATCGCAGATTCTGGCTGTTATATACAAGAGATTGAGCTTGAGGATTATGGTTATGGCGGCAAGGTCCAGATAAGCTGTCAAGGAGCAGTCCACGGAAGCAACGGCGGAGGCTATGAATTGAGTCTAGCTCCAAAAAAAGCTGTCCTTGATGTCCAAGATAACATTCCTACAAAAGGCAGCAGCTCTGAAAAAGAAGTCACTCTTGGAACCGAGATAGTATTGAATGTGACATACAATGATGACTACAAATTAGAGTATTACTATGTCGCGCATATAGGTAAAGCAGCAGCATCTGGAAAGACTGCCCAGGATGTCATAATAGTATTTTCCTCACTAAGTAGGGCGCAAATAAGTGAGGATAGTGTAAAAAAATATGTCCAGGCATTCCAGAAGTATCTTATAAGCACAGAGAGAGCAGAGATAGAAAGCGATTTCTCTCTAAAGAATTCGGTCAATAAAGATCCGCAAGTCAATGGCCAGATAGGTTCTGTTAAAAAAATTGAGAAAGGAGCAGTCAGGGAATTGGGAGGTCAGTTTGATAATAGTGCGAAGATAGAAGTCAAGAGCGTTGAAGGGCCGAAACAAGTCACTTATTCAAAGTCAGTAGAGGAAGCATACAAAGCAGCAGTCTCCCAATATAGGAGCATATCAAGCGAGTTCTTGAATCAAAAAGATCAAGCCGGTGTCTATTATGGGATTAAAGCCCTGAGAAAAGCTCAAGAGCTTGCGCATTTCATGTCAAAAGAAGACGATGAAATCAATTTCCTTCAAGAGATTATAGATAAGTATCAAGATAATCAAGACGAAGAGACTGCATATGAAGTAGAATCAGCCCGGGATGATATAGTCTCTCTTAGTCAAGGCTCAGGAAATAAGTTTACAACAATATCCTCAAATGAAGGCCTATACTATGTCACGCTAGTATCTATTGAAAGGCCAGGATACAATTCACAAGAAGCTACGCTTAAAGTGAATGGCACTGAAGGAAAGTATCTTCTGGGAAGCCAAGTAGGAGACTGGGCAATCTCTGAAATCGATGATAACAGCGTCACTTTGATAACATCAGAAAAAGAAGAGACAATATCAAGAGGATCATTCAATTTCCTTGGCCCGACAAAAGTCCAACTAATAAGCACTTACATAAAAAAAGAAGCGAAAGTGACTTTCTGGCCATTCGAAAAAGAGAGGACGACAACAACGAACTTTTCAGTCGTGATAGGCATATCAAAAAGGTCCATTCAATTGACTCCAGAGCAGATACAGAAGAAGATAAAGGACCTTAACAAAACAATAGCTACTCTAGATAAATACGTCAGCGCCCTTGAGAAGATAACTACTACTTGGAAAAAAGCATGCTACGTCGGCGGCACTGTTCTTTGGGCAAAGAACTTGCTAGAAGGATTTTCAGGTACACCGATGGCTCGAAGCATAGTGATGAAAGCCTGGACAATAAAATGCGCTTCAGAAGAGTATCGGACTCAGCTAGGGAATAACAAGCTCATAACAGTCTCCCAATGCTATCTTAAGAATAAAGCAAGTATAAATAAAGATGTAGAATCAGTCAAGAGCATAATCAATGAAGCGAATAACTTCATTAAATCCATAAAAGCAAAATCAGGCGTTGTGACCTCAAGTGGATTGCTTGGATTATCAAAAACAATAAATGATGAGAAATTCCTTCTCGAAGCAAAGGGCCTTTTCTCGTCTGACAGCAAAGCGAAGCAAATCATTGAAGATGTAAGGGTTTCTGTCCCTATATCAAGATTAAGCGTGCAACAGAAGGGCAGAATCATCAAGCTTCTGAATCTGCCAGTCGATAATCCCGAGAAGATAACTGAAGAAGAGACACGCGGAGAATGTTCATCGACAATGACTGTTGAAGAGATGTTGAAGACTCAAGAGACCGAGCCAGAGTACAAAGAGATAAAAGCATGCACAATAAATGCTCCAGTCCATGTCGAATATGTGATGAATAGATTAAATGAACTGACTGACCAGGGGCTTGTGACAGTCGAGGATATAAAAGAACTCTATCTCGCGCTTGCGATAAATAAAAAATCTTCATCTGAAATAAGCTCTGTCCTTAGGGATTATAATAATATTGACCTGTTTTCCAAATTCGACAACTTTGAAAACATCCTCACAAAAAGAGAGAACAGGAATACTCTAAGTGGCGCTGTCGGTGTCCAAGTTCCATACTGGGAAGAAGGGAATCTCAAGCCCCTTACAGTGACCTCTGTCCTAACTCTTGATTCAGATATAATGGGCAAATTCAACACAGATGATTCAGATCCTTCAAGCTACTCTATAGCCTCGCAATATTACACAAGTGAGGGAGGGAAACCATATATCCTTTACGCAACGAAAACAAGAGAGATATTCGCCATCCTGGATCCTATAGGAAATGGTTACTATAATTATAAAGCAGCATATCAAGTTTCCATAGATTCTAGTTCAGGCATCATAACTATTTTAGATACTCAAGGCACGGATAAAGAACCCCGTATTAAAGAAGAGGGCCTCTCGCAAGCAGAGATGGACAATCTTCCAAGAATCGAAGAGCGGGATATCGGGAAGTGCGGTCACGACATGGCTAAGGAAGATTATGTTATAAAGTTCTGGGAATCAGGAGTATATGAAGGCCTGATAGCTTACATACCCATAACAAGGAACGAAGGTTGGTACTATGCAACAAAAGCATACTCTGGGCTTGAAAATAAATTAGTTTCATACAAAGAAACAGGCCAGCCAAATGAATACTGGATATGCAATGTAGGAGAGAATGGAAAAGTAGAATTCAATTATTATTCTGGACCAGAAGGAGATGATGGTTGCTGTATCGAGATTTCAAAGACAACTAACATGCAGGTCCCAGAGGAATATAAAGGGCTTGTTGACAAAATCGAAAAATCAGGAGGCTGTTTGCAAAAAGCTCTTGAAAGTTTCAAGAAAAAAGAGAATCCAATAAATGCCGGAGCATGTGGAAAGCCTTCGAGAGGAAAGCCCCCAGTTAATATCCCTTCAACACAGTGCGAAGAATTCATGAGCCCCGATGAATGCTCTCTTATGTATAATCTCTGTGACCCAGTCATATGTCCTCCGAGCAGATGCGATTTCGGCGGAAGGTTCCCTGTCGAAAATGTCATACAGACAGGGATAGTCGGCTCTTTGGTTTTATGCTCAAGCAATACAGATGTTGCAGTTCCGATTTGCATAACAGGCCTGTACAATGGCCTCGATTCTCTAAATAATATGGTCTTCAAGCAGTACAAAGACTGTTTGCAGAAGCAGATTGATACCGGCCAGACAACAGGCCTTTGTGATTACTGGCACTCTGTCTATTTCTGCCAGCTTCTTTGGAACAACTTGGATCCTTTCATAAAAGCAGGCATTCCATTGGTTTCACAAGCAATAACTTCAGGAGGAGGCGAGTATGCTCTGTTCTCTGATACATTCAAAAGAAGTCAAGACTCACTGACATATTTCACGCAGAACTATGGTCCAAATGCTTTCACATCATTCAAAGCGA
>CAZKFK010000040.1:0-5680 GCA_964552095.1 Candidatus Woesearchaeota archaeon
ACAGAACAAGATAAAAAGTTCATGAGAAGATGTATCGAGCTTTCTCAAAAAGCACTAAATAAAGGAGATCAGCCTTTCGGCTCTCTGATTGTCAAGGATGGTAAGATAATTGCGGAGGCAGAGAATGATAAGATAAAGAGAAAAAACAATCATGCTGAAATATTAGCAATGAACAAAGCACAAGATGTTCTAGGAACAGATGATCTTTCCGGCTGTACCCTATATACAAATTGCGAACCCTGCCCTATGTGCTCATTCATGATACGAGAGTATAAGATAAAAAAAGTTGTTTTTGCAGTCCCTTCCCCTTTCATGGGAGGCTATTCAAGATGGAAGATTCTTCAAGATAAAATTCTAGGCAAGTTTCCAACATGGTTCTCAAAGACAACAGAAGTCATTCCAAATGTTCTTGAAGACGAAGCAAGAAAAGTCTATGATGGAACACCTTTAGGATTTGTATTCGGAAGCAAGGCAAAGAAAAAGAAATTTCACTTATTTCAATCGACACAAGTCGAATCATGATAAACTTCAACAAGCATGTCTTTATTGCAGTGGCTGCAAGCATATATAACTCCCTGGATTCCCCAATAAGGGGCTCTGCCACTAAGCCCTCTCTCAATTGGATTATTTCTTCCAGTCACTGTTTGGATGATTGGCGCTCCAACAACCAATGAATCACAATGACCGCACTGATATGCAAAAAGTTCACTCTTTGCTCCAAGAAAATGTTTTGGCTTCACTTCAAGGCCATACTCTAAAAATCCTCTTAATTTATCTGGGGTTAATCCATGAAACTCGTCAACTTCTTGTTGCCTATGTCTTGCTGAAAAATTTCCAGAATGCCTCTCCCCAATCAACGCCCTAATCCTTGGGTCTTGTGCCATATCTTTATAACCGCTAAACTCTCCAGCATGAATCCCAAGTTTCGCGATATCCTCGCTTAACCAAATCCATGGACTGCGCGCACCATCTGCAACCATATCCTCCATAGTATGCTCTGCAAGACATTGTTTTGTTTCAGCCATAAAAGACAATGCGCCTATTCTTTAAAAATATTATTGCAATAGAAAAGCCATATCTTAAAATCACTTCAGCCTTATAGATTCCAAATTCCTCGGGACCATTGTCTCGATCTTGCTCAGCTTATAGATTGTTGAGGCAAGGTCCAAACATCTCGAGACTTCTCCGTGATTGATTATGATTTTTCTTGGAATCGGATTGATTGTGTTGATGAAATTCAGAATCTCATTTCTTCCCGCGTGTCCTGAAAGAACATCGATAGTATAGACACTCATCTTTACATTGACAACTTCGTTATTATCCTCTAATCTTATTTCTTTTATGCCCTCTTGGACCTGTCTTCCCATAGAACCAGGACCAAGATATGAGACGAAGATTATCGCATTCTTCTTTGAATCAGCTAGTTTTTTGAAATACTCGACAGAAGCTCCTCCGACAAGCATCCCCGAAGTCGCTAAAATCACACAAGGCCCTCCCTCGACTACTTTCTCTCTTTCTTCAGGACTTCCTACTCTTCTGAATATCTTGGGGTCAAATGGATTCTCATCCTGGAAAACTCTGGTTCTTAGACCAGGAGTCAAGAACTCTGGATAAGCTGTATGTATTGCTGTGACATCCCATACCATCCCATCGACATAGAATGGAATGCCCTCAAGCTCTCCGTTCTGTATAGCATCCTCGATGATAAGCATTATCTCCTGCGCTCTTCCTACTCCCAAAACAGGGACTAGGGCTTTTCCTTTTTCAGCGACTGTCTTCTTTATAGCGTCAAGAAACACTTTTTCAGACTCTTTTCTCGGAGGGAATATGTTTTCTCTTCCCCCATATGTGCTTTCAATTATCAATGTCTCAAGTCTAGGGAATTTAGACATCGCCATATCCAATGCCCTTGTTCTTATGTACTTGAAATCACCTGTATAAAGCAGATTATGCAGACCATTTCCTATATTCAGATGTATCATCGACCCTCCTAAACAGTGTCCTGAATTATACAGTGTCAATCTGACATCCGGCGTTATGTCTGTTACTTCGTTATAATTCAAGTCAATGCAGTGCTTGACCATTGTTTTGACATCAGCTACTTTGAATAAAGGACTTGCAGCTTGTTTGTAGCTGACACCGATAAAATCAAGAGCAAGCAAAGCAGAAATATCTCTTGTTGGCAGAGTCATATAGCATGGACCTTTATAGCCCATCTTATACAAGTAAGGCAACAATCCTGAATGGTCTAAGTGTGCGTGAGTTATTATGACTGCATCGATCCTGTTTATATCGAATTCAGGCGCATTCAGGTATGGAAACTTATCCTGTCCTATAGCAGCAGTATTTATCCCGCAATCCAATAGTATTCTTGATTCTGGTGTCTGCACAAGGAAACACGACCTTCCTACCTGTCTTCCTCCTCCTAAAACACTTATTCTTACCCATTCTTCTTTCTTCTCAGGGTTCCACTCTTTGTATATCCTCTTTCCTATCATGTTCAAGAACTTCTTCCTATAGACTTCTTTAGAGTATAGGGTATGTCTTATTGCATTCGTTATCTTGCTCTCAATAGCGGGGCTTCTTATAGCTTGAGGAACCCATAGTGTTTTTTCTTTGATAGTCCTAAGGAGCTCTCCGCCTCTGCCGATTGCTACTCCTGGCCTCTTGACCTCAATGACGACGATGCTTCTCTGTGTATCAAAAAGGATGCTCTGTATCTCTGCTTCTGCAGGAACAATGTCCCTTATGGCTTTTTCAGCAGCCTCTTGGTCCATCAAAAGACTTTCAGAAGCCCTTAATTCAATCCTTTTCTTTATCTTATTGACGACATCCCGTATCTGCTGCTCTCCCTCTATGAAAAATTTCTTATCAGATGTATAAACGACTATATTCGCTCCCTCAAAGTTCGCACTCTCAATGCTTTTAGGCAGTTCATCAAGAATCGTTTTTAAGATGTCTGGCATTTTTCACTAGATTTCCAAATATATCTATATCTTATATTGAGTTTAGTTTTCTTTTATCTCGAATCAATTTTATTTGCTGTTTATTTCGAACTTCATCTCAAATCTCTAAAAAATTCTAATTCTTTCTGTTCACAAGTACATGCTTGACTTCTTCTTCTATTACCTTTCTCGCTCCGTTCTTGTCTATAACAACAACATCAACTCCCTCTCCGGAGCCAGTGTCTCTGCTCATTGAAGCTGAGACAACTCTGATAGCAAGTTTGATGCCGTCATCTATTGACATGTTCTCTTTCCACTGATCTTCTAAGACACCATAGGCTACAATCATCCCCGAGCCATCAGCGACATAGTTCTTATGCTCAACAACACTTCCGTCAGGATCGACTTGATATAACCAATAGCCCTTTTCATCCATTCCTCCTACCAAGAACGCTGTTATTGCGACTATTGTGCTGAACTTCCTTATGTTCTCGTAAGCTATCATGCCGAATAAGTTCGCTACTTCCTTAGTTGTTGGGTCCATCTTTGTCCTTAATTTTTTCATCTTCAATTCTGCTTTAGTGAGTTTCAAAGTATACTGTATATCAGAGACATTTCCTGCTGTAGTGACTGCTGCCCTATCACTTATCAAGAAGACTTTGTCTGCTTTTTTATGTCCTATGAACAAGGGTCCGCCCTCGCCCCCATAAGTCATCTTCTTGTCAGTAGCTAGTATGATTCCATCCTTGCATGCTATCCCGATAGTGGTTGTGCCTGTCTTCATCATGTGCTTTTTAACTTCATCATCTGTCATTTTTTTCCTCCATTTGTAGTTAATTCATTTAATTTATAACACCTTTTATCATACACACCAGAACTTGCTCTTTTACATATTTTCAATTAATTTTGCTTTATAAATCTTACGCATGTAAGATTTATAAAATATTTTTATATAAATCATAATTAGTGTAGCAAGTAAAGCAAATCCGTCAACTGCAATAATAGGAGAGCTTTTGATCATAATCCCATAAATCACCCAAAGAATTTCTCCAAAAATTATTATTAACAACATCAAAAAAGAGATGTCTTCCACTTTTCTAGTTTTAAGAGATTTGATAATCTGCGGTAGTATACTTATACCAATCAGGATTCCAGCTAAAAACCCCACAACATCTGCAATCATTTTTGAATAGGAAGTCCCCTTGGGCGGATTCGAACCGCCGGTCCCCCGGGTTCTGCAAGAACTCGGCAAGTGAACACTCGCTGATTCTCCTCACATTAAGTAAAGGTCTACAGCCAGGTGCTCTAGCCATTTCTCCTTAAGCCGATTTATCGACTACAAGTCTGAGCTACAAGGGGAATAGAGTATTGTCTCTTTTATCGTTTAAATATCTTTCCAGCTTTCCTTTTTTCGAGGGTATGAAACTCCTCCAGAATCATATAAAAATCCTCGTAAGCACCTCAAATTCCCTTGCCCAGTCACAGGAAAAGATTTGCTATGTGAATTTTTTCTAAAAATTATTTTTCCAGAATAAATTCCGATTTGCTCAAACAGTCTTTTAAAATCTTCCAAGAAATTGATAGAACCCGAAGTAATAGTGATATATTTATATTTAGAAGAAACATGCCCGTCACCATCAATCACCCCCCGAATAAAAGAATATGTATTCGATTTCACATCATTGAAAAAACATTTCGGAACTCTAACACTATAAGACTTATGGCCGAAGGGGATTCCAAGTCCAACAAGATACTTGGCTAATCTTTTTGAGGATATATAAATTTCAAAGTTAGGCTTTTTATTATACCCATACTTTTTTGTTCTCACTGAGGCATTATAATCAAAAAGTTGCTTGATTAATCCTAGAATCATCTCTCTTTCTTCGGGGTAACTTGTAAATAACATTACTTTAGCGCTCCCTCGTTTTTCAATAACAATATGGCCATCTGTAATCAACAATCCCATAAAATAAGATAAATCAGGGGTTAACTTCTGAGGAATTTTTGGTTTCTGAGTCTTCTTTACCTCAAAACCGGCACTTTCAACCGCGTTATTCCATGTACCAAACAATTTTCTAGCAGTCGCATAGATATTAGAACATTCTCTTTTCATGGGTTTCCTGTCTAACACTTTTGACATTCTTTGAATTTCAAGAATAATCTTCTCTTTATCCCACTTCTTTTTTCCCATAATTATAAAATGTCGTCGAGTTTATATATTTTTCTACGTGGGGACACTGCAAAACGCCTTATTCCAAAGAGGCCGGCGCCGATTTATCTATTCTAATATATATTTTGCATCATATATGTTATAATAGATAAATAAGAAAAGATTTATATTTCAAAAAAATTTTAATTCAGAATAAAAACAAAAATGACTCGCTATAGAGTTTTTCATGGCACTCGAGAAAAAGGGGGCGTTTCGGGCGCAACTAGCGCAGGCCTTGGAGAGTGGTTTGGCACAGACAATGAAGGATATGCCAAAGATCACGGGCATGTAGATAAATATGATATTGAATTAAAAAAACCAGTTAAGTTTGATTCGGCCAGATTCCGTTCTTTTGACCGAGATCCCCACGATGGTTTTCAAAGAGCAGTTAATTTTAGAAAAGCCGCAGAACAAGAGGGTTTTGATGGGATTATAGTAACTCACCTTGATGGTGTTAAAGAGTATATCTTATTTAATAAAACAAAAGCAAAAAAAGTTGTTTAATCCCCGACAAACTTGAATCTTG
>CAZKFK010000041.1:0-5254 GCA_964552095.1 Candidatus Woesearchaeota archaeon
TTTAACCAATCATCGGTTTGCGCAAAATGATATCCTAAACGTCTGAACTCTGGTGGAACATCAGTAAGCATAGTATCAATAAACTTTTCTTCCATTTCTTGGATTTCCCTGACTTTTGGCTCAACCCTCGCTCTTAATTCACTTAGAACAGCTCTTCTTGCAGGAGTCAATTGAACCTCAAGTTTATAATAAAAGGTCACGAAATCTGCAACAGCTTTCATAGCTGCCATAGCATGTTCCTTTGTTCCTCGTTCAGCATCCAATAATACTCTTTTGCCAAAGGGAATATCTGAGAAAAGATAATTCTTGACAACATCTGACATGGGGTGTGAAACAGCAAGTCTTGCATCTTTATGCTCAAAATGAACAAGATTACCTCGCCCATCATAGCAGTAAATTAATCCGCTATCAACAAGACTTTGGGCAACCCTTAATATTTGTTCTATAGGTACACCAAACTTATCAGGAATATAAGTAGGATTGTCCACAAGGCCAAGCATTAGGTGATTAATGTCTCGAGCCCTATATAGTATTTCATAAGCAATATCAACATTCCCAGTTTGTTCAACAAGCGAATGAATGTGGTTCAATTCACCCTCTTCAACTTTTTTTAAAAGAGCTTCTCCAGGTTTTAATGCAGTCATCTTTAGGGACATACTCCGGACTTTAAAAGCATTCTTGTAAAAAAGTATACATATGCCTTTTTTCTCAATAATCTTTAAAAAGACAGGGGGGATATTAAAAAATGATAAGAGGAAATCCAGATGTACTTTCACGGAGGTATGCCACTGACCCTATAAATGATATTTTTTCTGATAGAACAAAAATCATATGTGAAAGAGAGCTCTGGATAGCTGTAATGAAATCCCAAAAAGAACTCGGAGTGAATATACCTGGAGAAGATATAGAAAAATTTGAAGCAGCAAAAGACAAGGACATTGACCCTGAAGCAATAGAAGCAAGAGAAAAAGAGATAAGGCATGATGTAAAAGCCAAAATAGAAGCATTTGTTAAGGCAGCCGGAGCAGGAGAATATATTCATAAAGGCATGACATCAAGAGACCTTACAGATAATGTTGAACAGATGCAAAATAGAAAAGCTGCAGAATTGATTTTCGGAAGTTATATATCCGTGTTAAGACATTTTACAGACAAAGCCCAAGAATATTCTGATATTTATTTAACAGCAAGAACACATCATCAGGCAGCACAACCAACCTGCCTTGGAAGAAGATTTTCAATGTGGGCAGAGGAGTTAATACAAAACTTGAATGATTTCAGAGCCTTTATTGACAATTATCCGCTAAGAGGAATAAAAGGTCCAGTCGGAACTCAGGCAGATATGCTAAATATGCTTAAAAGTCCAGAAAAAGTAGATGCTCTTGAAAAAAGGGTCGCAGAACTGCTTGGTTTTAAACAGCTAATCACCTCCCCTGGTCAAATTTATCCAAGGTCTCTAGATACCAAACTAGTGGATCAATTAGTTGGGGCTTCAGAGGCTTGCTCTAATTTCGCTCAATCGATGAGGCTTATGGCAGGATATGATTTGGTGACCGAGGGCTTTAAAGAAGGCCAAGTAGGAAGCAGTGCAATGCCCCACAAGATGAATACTCGAAGTTCAGAGAGAGTGCGGGGTCTCTGCCAAGTTCTCAAAGGTTACCAAGATATGGCCTCACGAATTTCAGGAGACCAATGGGAAGAGGGAGATGTATCTTGTTCATCTCCAAGAAGAGTTTTTCTTTCAGGTTCTTTTTATACTTCAGATGGTATTTGTGAAACAACACTGACAATCCTAAATGAAATGGGGGCGTATCCAGTAATGATTGAAAAAGAAGTTGATAGATTCCTTCCTTTTATGGCAACAACCCAACTTCTTAAGTTAGCAACAGATCATGGAATCGGAAGGGAAACAGCACACGAGATTATTAGGAAATATTCTGTAGCAGAAGCACTTAGAATGAGAAATACAGGGGAGTGCGAAAATCACTTAGCAGAATCCCTTGCCGGAGATATATCCTTTCAAAAAGCAGGTATAACCATCGGAGATACAGACTCTATACTTACTGAAAGAGCTAAGTTTATAGGAAATGCCAAAAGGCAAATCTCTCAAGTAGTTGAAACAGCAAAGGCACTAACTTCAAAATACGATAAACAAGCAGCCTACGAACCTCAACCAATACTTTAAAATTTATTTTTTAGCTAGCTAAAAAACCCCTTCTTCTTCCTTATCCCATCATCGACTATCTCGAATTCGAACCTTTTTTCAGGCAAGTTCCTATGTTTTCTTAGAATCGCGCGTTTCCTTCCATGCCCAAGATTCTCCAGCTCGATTATGGCTTTGCTCCAGTACTTGATTATGTCTCCTCCGACCATGTTCATCTGCTTCTTCTTCCCAGAATCAAGGTCTTCCTGGCTCAGAAAGCCTCCGTAGACTTGATCTGTGACAAGAACAGGAATATTTTTCTTCCTTGCAATTTCTGATAAGATTCTGAGCTGCCTTGCCAAGCTCCTGTTTATTGCCTGAATCTTTTCATAATCCTTAGAACTTGCTGCATCTCCAATCTCTAATCTATAGAGCATCACAAGAGAATCAATGACAATAAGCCCTATGCCTTTTCCAATCAAATCCAAAAGTTTATTGAAGCACTCTCTCTGCTCATCAAAAGTAGTTGCTTTCAAGAGAATTATGTTCTTCATTACATCAAAGTTCGCGAGTTGCTTAAGCCTTTCAACTGAAAATCCCCCCTCTGTATCAATGAAAATGACTTTATTTCCAAGTGCAGCCTGCTCAGCAGCAGCAATCAAGCATAAATTCGTCTTCCCCGAGCCAGCTGGCCCATAAAAAACAGTGATGACATCTCTGTCATATCCTCCCAAAAGCCATTCATCGAGCTCTATAGAACCAGAAGGGATCTTATTCTCTACCATGAAACCCCCTGTATTATCAGATTAATAAAGATTTATGGATTATAATAGCATAATAGCCAAAAGCTTATAAAACAAGCATAGATGATATCAAATGATAATCACAATCAGCGGCTTGCCTGGCTCAGGAAAGACAACAACTGCAAAGAATCTCGCAGAAAAATTAGGCTATAAATTCTGGTCAATGGGTGATATGCGAGGAGAGATAGCAAAGAGGCACGGAATGACTATAGATGAACTTAATCAGGTAGGCAAAACAGAGAAATGGACAGATGAAGAAGTCGATGTCTTTCAGACTTCTCTTGGAAAAACACAGAACAATTTCATAATGGAAGCCTGGGTAGGCTATCATTTCATTCCACATTCAATCAAGATATTTCTTGAAGTCGACCCAACAGTCGGGGCTCAGCGAGTTTATAGAGACCAAAGGCCTGATGAGCCTCATCAAGATTCTGTTGCGACTGTTCAAAGAATGCTCGAAAAAAGATTAAGAGAGACTAAAGAGAGATACACAAGATACTATGGAATAGCGGACTTCACAGACAGAAGGCATTTCGATTTTGTCCTTGACACGACACACCTGAATCAAGAGCAAGTTTTGGATAGAGTTCTGGCTTATCTCAAGACAAGAGTATAATTGATGTAAGTGCTAAAATATGAGATAGTGGTTTTGGTGAAATCTCGATTTCACAACGTTGCAAAACCAAACATGCCAACCCACATATATCATTTCATCACAGAAAACTTTAAAAAGAAATAGCCTTTCTATTTGATATAAAAAAGGTAAGTAAATAAACATATCTTAAAAAATGCAAGAAAACAAGCCGCAATTTGTGACAATCGATGAACTTAAAGTCGAGAAACTTGGCATGGGCCAGAAACTTCTTGACCTTTCTTTCAAGTATACAGCTCTTGGAAAGCAGACGAAGATATTCAAGACATTTCCATTGTCTGAGAACAATGTGACCTTTGTCTTGAACTTGATATCTGAAATCAAAAGAGCAAGCAACTTGAAGCTCGAGAAAGAAGAAGAGATGAAAGAGAAGCTAGTTAATTATATGGCTAGACTTGTCCAAGAAGTCAAGAGCTTGGAGAAGTTCAAGGAATCTGAGCGATACATGAAAGAGTTCCAGAAGATCAATTGCTATAAAGTATCATTCCCAGAAGTCCAGGTAGATACTCGAAGCCCGACTGCCCGTAAATGGTCTTAATTCTGATTCCTGCTGAATAAGAATCTCAAAAGTCTTTTTTATGCTAAACAAAACATTTAAAAAAGACTTTCATCTAGGATAAAATAAATTAAATCTGGTGATTAAAAAACAAACAAAGAGGAAAACAAAAAAATGTCAAAAGTAGAATACTCTGAATTCAAGGGAAACAAGATCATCAAGCTGAAAAAGGACGATAATGACCAGTTCCCTTTTAGCTTCGGAAGAAGCAAGGCAAAGTTGATTATTGACAACTTCGATGCCATAAAGGAATTCGCTGAAACCGAATAAAGAAACAAGTCAAGTTCATTCATCAAAAATCTGCGCTTGGAACTTGAAGACATGGCATGATTTGTGCTTCCAAGCCTCTCTATTCAGGCCTGCTTTCAGACAAGTCTCTTCAAGGAATTCTAATTGGTTCATCTTGAACTCTGTAGCGACCTGCGGAAGGAGCAATCCAGACAAACCCTCAAGCTGGACAATCAAACCATCCTCCCCGATATTTATTGCCTTTACAATATCTTCTCTCTTGTTAGGCCTGGGCTTGATTTCTTCAGGAACACTAAGGACAGATATCTCTATCTTGATTTTTTCAAGCTCTTTTTGATTCAAAGGCATGAACCTAGGGTCAGAGAATGCAGCTGACTTGGCAGCTTCGATTATAGCCTTAGATAAAGGAAAAATAGGATAAGGAAAACCGATACAACCACGAAGTTCTCCAGAATCTTTCATCTTCAAGGTCACGAAGACACCATGTCTTTTGTCAAATTCTTTAATCTCTCTGTCAAAACCATTTTTCTTGCCAGAAAACTCCTCATCTATCGACTTCCGAGCTAGCTTAATGAGCTTAGCCCCCTGGCTTTGAGTTAGCATGATTATCTTAATCCTCTTAAATTAATAAATGTTCTTATGCTAAAAAAGAAGAAGCGCATTCATATCAACTTGCCAATGCCTCAGCACAACCTTGGCAATACAATGTATTATTAATAACAGTATTATCAAAACATCTTGCCCGTGCTTGAGAGCAAGGTCAGCAAGAAATCCACATACAAATTATCTATTCTCGAGTAAAAAAAGAACCTTTAAAAACTCCAGAGCACTAGGATTATATTCAAATATGT
>CAZKFK010000042.1:0-3853 GCA_964552095.1 Candidatus Woesearchaeota archaeon
CCTTAGTATAACAAAGTATTTTATGCCTTGTATACTTTGTTGCCTTTGTGAACTGGCTCTGGCATGAGGATGCCTACTTCGTCGCCTTTCTTTGCTTTCTCTATAGGAACACGGTTTATCTGCATGCTTGTTACCTTTATCTCCAGCTCTTGTGTTCCTGTCTTTACTTTTATCTTGTCCCCTACTTTCAAGGGAGCAGATAATTTGATTGCTGCTGCATTAACTTTTGCAAAAAAGTCAGTTACAACTCCAATTTCTTTTTCTGCCATAAATTGTCAGGTATATTGGATTTTTAAGGTTTGCGATTTGGAAGAGAAATTTAGAATAGCCCCACCAGGATTCGAACCTGGGTCATCGGCTCCAGAGGCCAATATACTTAGTCTTGCCAAAACGATTGTTTTAGTCAAATTGACCGCTATACTATAGGGCTATCTCTAAATTTCTGAAGCCTGTAAATATGCTTCGAATTTGAGAACCCGATTTCTCTTAAATACTTTTCGATATCCTCTTTTTTTGAAATAAAAAACTGTTTTTTTGATATTATTTTTGATGGATGAAATCCTAATGAGGTGAAGGCATTTTGGCAACCGGATATTAATTTAGGATTATAATTAGTGAAGCTTATTCTTAATAGGTTTTTATCTTTTTTTGACATTCTGAAAATAGATCCATCTGTATCAATAAGTCCCCTAACACATCGTTTTAAATATAAGGGGTTATCGAATATCCATTTTGGAATTTCCAGTCTATTTTTAATCTTATTTCCTGGTTTGAATCCTAATTCTTCAAGGAATTGTATTAATTCGGCACTATGTACTTGTATGAAGATTGCGTTTGTTTCTTTGAATCTTCCGTATTTAATTTCAATATCAAAAAGGGTTTTTATCAAAGATCCAACATAATTGATAAGATAATCTTTATCATATCTATGATCACCAACTATCCTAATCATATATGTCCCTTTTTTATAATCCTTTATTTTTGTTGAATTTCCATCACCTAGCATTATCCCATAGAATTCAGCTAATTCTTCTGATTCTTTGGGAATTTTAATCTTTTTTTTGTTGCCTATCGATAATCGCCCCCCTTTCTTTTTTCCCCAGTTATCTTCTAATCTCTTTAAGACATATTCAGAAAAATCGACTTTCGCGATTTTTTCTAATTTCTTATATAACTTTTCATCAAGCAGAACTTTTTCATTACTAACTTCGTTGCACAAATAGACTGGGTTCATGCCTACTTGTTTTGCTAGCGCTGGCCAACTATTCTTCTTGGCAAGAAGGATTAATTCTCTTTGTTTCCCCCTTTTTAGCATGATTCTCATATCGAATTAAGTAGTTTTCCCTTTAAATATTTTACTGTTTGACCACTATACTTTATAAGTAGTAAAAACCAATAATGTTTAAAAAACCTTTTCATTTGGATATTCATGCCTCTGTAGCTCAGTGGTAGAGTATCTCCTTGGTACCCATCTCTCAAAATTAGGGAGATAAACAAACAGGAGGGGGTCGCGAGTTCAATTCTCGTCAGAGGCTTTTTCCAGCACATTTAAAAACTTGGTTTTTTATGATACAACATGGAAAAAAGTTATCTTGAGAGTGTGAAGAAAAATTATCTTCCTTTGATGAAGAAATACAAGCTCCCTAGTTTTGACGAGCTGAACAAAGAATTTGAGATTGAAAAAGTACAAGAGCATGAAACAGACTATCTTCTTCGAGAGATAAGGAAAGCTGTCTCTGAGAAGATGAGCGCATTCTTGAGATTCTTTGAAACTGTCTTGAATCCTGTCATGGCTCCTGTTTTTGTGATAGCTGCTCTTAAAAATCTAGAGAATGGCGAGAAAGAGAGAATAAAAGAGATATACGAAGCCATGGTCGGTGTTGAGATAGGCACTATCGAGCTGGACATCATATATGATGAGAAAAAAGAGGCTGAATTCATCATAAAAGCTGCCAAGAAATGGAAATCTATAAAGCCCGATATCCTTGAAGTCATGAAGATAATCGAGAAGTCGCATTCTATACGCGAGAAAAAAGGGAATTCTTATCTTGGATAATGCAAGAGTGCAACAGCAGATATGTAAGTATTTAGGATATAGGTTTCACAACGTTGTGAAAACTGATGTTTTCACTGAAACCATTTTGCTTTAATTTTGTTTAATATAGATGGAGATATTGAAATCGATTTATTCTTTTATCGCATCTAAATCGAGCTCGATTGATGCGACAGGGACTTTCAATTTGAAATTATTGAGAATTTTGGGATGGACTTCTCCTATTATGCCGATTACATGCTTGTTTAAGATGATATCTGCTGCTCTGCCTGGAATGAATGATTCATGATTTATTGGCCGAAGGAGATAGAGCTTGCCTAAACTTTGGAACAGATAATCAAGAACTTGCTTGGCTTCTGTGAAATTAGCTTTTGTGCCGCAGATAGAGATAGAGAGTTTATTCGATTCTTTTGTCTTGTTCTCTTTCCTTTCATCTATGCTATATGCTTTGCCTATTTCAAAAATATTCTGGGGCATCTGCTTTGTCGTGTTCTGAGACAGGAATTCAAGTGATGATGGCAGGAGCCAGGACCTTAGACAGGATTGATTTTCTGACATAGGATTCTTTATCATGATGATTGGTTTTTTATTCAGGTTCATCATATCAAAAAGAGCTTCGGGCCTTGATAAGTTGAAGGTCAAAATTTCTTGAAATCCTAAGCCTGCCAGCAAGTTTGCGATGTTCTCTGAGAAAAGAGTTTCATCTGAAATTTTTCCCTGAGTCGCAATGCAAGGTTCTATCGGCTTAAGGTTCTTAAAACCTTGTGATATCGCAATGTCCTCGATGATATCAACTTTATGGAGGACATCGTTCCTGTAGAAGGGGACCTCGACGACAAATTCAGATTTGTTCTGAGTCACATTATAGCCTGCTTTTCTGATGAGATTGATTATGTCTTTGTCTTTCAGATTTGTGCCTAATAGAAGGTTTACATCATCTATTGTGAGTTTTTTTGTCCTTGTCATTAAGTTTGGGGTGAGTGATTTTTTTAATCCATGTCTCAATGAAACCGGATAGACTTTTCCCCCACGTTCACCGAAGGCAGCGACAACTATATTAAGGGCACCTGAGAGCTTCTTCTCACTGAAGCCCGAGACCTCGATGAAGATATTCTTCGTGTCTAGTGTGACTTTTCCAGAGTATTCTGAATTTATTATAGGCGGCATACTAAGGACATTCTTGTCTTGGTCTATGAAGATAGGGTATTCTTTTGCCTTCTCTAAAAGATGCCCATAGACCTGGCCTTTTTCGTGCTTCTTTAAAATTTCTTTTAAGCTCAGCTCTTCAACAAGGCCAAGGGGTGTGAAGCTCAGAGAATCTGGTTTGTATGTTGTGTATGTTATGGGCCATTTTATCTTGTCAAAATCATATATGCCTAGTGCTATATCTTTTCTTTTTTTGCCTATGCCCTCACATATTTTCTCTTGCAATTGAATGATTTGGAGGATGAATTCTTCTGTAAATTTCAGGTCCTTGATGATTGCGCATACTGTATGGGGCCTGACTTGATTGACTTTATGGTCTATGATGACTGTATAGGGCTTATCTGATTTCTCGAGCTTATAAGCTCTAAGACCCTGGGTTTTATTTGTGAGGCTTTTTATCTCTCTTATCAATCCCTCGATAGATAAAAGATCCAGTCTATTAGAATCTTTTATCTCAACTATGACTCTATCGCCCTCAATAGTGTCTGCCTCTGCTTTTGTCAGCTCTAACAAGTCCCTCAAAGCCTGATCTGAAAGCTTCTTGCCATAGAGATGTTCAAAATCTTTTTTTGATATTTCGATGTTCGGCATTTT
>CAZKFK010000042.1:3953-5249 GCA_964552095.1 Candidatus Woesearchaeota archaeon
TTATTTCCTTTAAGACATAAATTTCAGTTTAATTTAGCATTTCTCAGGAAATTTATGTCTTGAGTGAAAAGGTCTCGGATATCCTCGAGACTTTTATTGAGCATGTATAATCTGTCTATTCCAAGACCCCAGGCCAGGACTTTAGTGCCTTCTGGAATCCCTAGGGGCAGAGTGACTTCGGGCCTGAATATGCCTGCTCCCCCTAATTCAATCCAGCCTTTTTTTGGATGAAGACCTACAAGCTCTACTGAGGGCTCTGTGAATGGAAAGTATGATGGAAGGAATTTTATTTCTTTTACTTTGGCTATTTTTTCTGCAAAAGTCTTCAGCATCCCAAGAAGTTGAGTGAATGTGACATTCTTATCTATGATTATTCCTTCAAGTTGATTGAATTCAGGCAAGTGTTTAGCATCTGTTATATCGGGTCTGAAGCATCTGGCTATAAGAAAGTATTTTCCTGGAATCTTTGGAGCATTTGAGAGGGTTCTCGCTGAGACTGCTGTTCCCTGAGACCTCAAGATTAATTTTTTTGATTCTGATACACTGAAAGGAGTTTTCCAGCCATCTGAACCTGTTTTCCATCCATTCTCATGAGTCTCTTTCACTCTTCTCAATAGAGAGATATTTGTGATTTCGCCTTTATCAGGATTTGTGAAATACAAATCATGGATGCCCCGAGCAGGATGCTCCTGTGGCATGAATAGAGCGTCGCAGTTCCAAAATCCAAGCTCGACTGCTGGGCCAGAGACTTCCTCAAATCCAAGAGATGCCAGCTCTTGTCTTGTCTTCTGCAAGAATGATACATAGGGGTGTCTCTTTCCTCCGAATAGGATTGGTGCTTTTGTATCCAAGTTATAGACTCTGAATTTCTTGCCTTTCCACTTCTCTTCTTTTATCATGCTTGGGGTGAGCTGTTCTATCATATTCTCAACCTTATCCAGGTTTTCAAGAACTTTTTTTCCAAGACTTGTGGTCTCATAAGAGACTTCTTTCTCTTCTTCAATAAATACAAGGTTTTTTCTTAATCTTAATTTATTGAAAAGATTTTTCTGCTCTTCACTCAAACTATTAAGGGGCTTTGGCAGGGATTCTAGGAACTTCTCTTCAGGAAATTTCCTTATAGCTTCTTCTCTGCCTACTTGCGCTGTTATCTGCTTCTCTAGCTTTATCATGCCTTTTGATTTTAAAGTTCCCAGGGCTATCTGGAACTCATTGTCACTGAGGCCAGAAGTCTTCTTTGCCTCTTCAAGAGCTAGGGGCTTCTCAGGGATAAGAATCAATAATCTTCTTTCAGGC
>CAZKFK010000043.1:0-4986 GCA_964552095.1 Candidatus Woesearchaeota archaeon
GAAGCAAAAAGTTGCCCCTCAGGGCAACCCTTTAGGGCGTGGGAGGACGTCACAGATTCATCAGAATATCTCTCGTTTCCCCTGTTCTTCCCCCCATCATGCACATCAAGGGCAGTCATGAATTATACAAATCAACAACTTTAAAAAGATTATTGTGATTAGTTTGATATGGACATTAAAAAGAAGTTTCAGGAAAAAATCCTTGCCTACGCATTAAAAAATGCCATTGAGCATGAAGGCAAAGCCCAAGCAGGAGCTGTTCTCTCTCCTCTTTTTCATGAAGGTCTCGAGAAATCTCAAGTCAAGAGTATAATACCCTTGATTCAAGAGATTCTAAAGAAAGTCAATTCAATGTCCCTTGATGAACAACAGAAAGAGTTCAAGAAAGAACAGAGAGAGGTTTCACATAGAGAAACAAGGAAAGAAGATGAATTGCCAGAGCTTCCTGACATAAAAGAGAAGAAAGGCCATGTAGTCATGCGAATAGCTCCCTATCCTTCTGGTCCTTTGCATATCGGAAACACAAGACAATTTATGTTGAATGACGAATATGTCAAAGAATACGGAGGAAAGCTCTATCTTATCATCGATGACACCATAGGAAGCGAGGAAAAAAAGATTATTCCCGAATCCTACAAATTAATTGAAGATGGCTTAAAATGGCTAGAGATTAAATTTGAAAAACCTATTTTCAAATCCGATAGACTTGAATTATACTATAAGTATGCTGAAGAACTTATCAAGAAAGGCAAAGCCTATGTCTGTTACTGCAGTCAAGAGGCCCTGCGAGAAAATAGAAAAAATCAGAAAGAGTGTGAGCACAGAAAACAAAATGCAGAGCAAGCAATGAAAGAGTGGAAAAAGATGTTCTCAATGAAAGAGGGTCAATCTACATTGAGGATAAAGACCTCTATGCAACATCCAAATCCTGCTTTCAGAGACAGAGTTCTATTCAGGATTTCAGAAAGAGAGCATCCAAAAGTGAAGAAGAAGTACAAAGTCTGGCCCCTCTTAGAGTTTTCATGGGCAATTGATGATCATGAACTTGGTATGACACACATTGTCAGGGGAAAAGAGCTCATGATAGAGACAGATATGGAAAAATATATCATGGACATATTCAAGTGGCCTCATCCAGTCTTTATTCATACAGGCCTGCTTCAATTTGAAGGCATCAAGCTCAGCAAGAGCAAAGGCCAGAAAGAAGTCAAAGAAGGAAGATACATTGGCTGGCACGACCCAAGACTCTGGTCCTTACAGAGTCTCGAGCTTAGAGGAATCCAGCCAGAAGCAATCCGCAAATTCATAGTCTCTCTCGGAATAAATCAGAACGAGATAACTGTTCCAATTGACATCTTATACAAGTTCAATAGAGAACTTATCAGGGAACACTCGGTCAAAGCAACATTTGAAAAATCAAATAAAGGCAAGTTCGAAGCTCTGCTCGCAGATGCCACAACAATCAAGTTCAATTCAGACCTCAACATGAAGCCCCTCAAAGAAGGAAGAATCATCCATTTTCTCGGCTTCGGTTTCTGCAGATACAACCCAAAAGAGAAAGTCAAATTCTGGTTCGCGCACGAATAAATTTCTTTCCGAGGTTTCTTTCTAAGAAAGCTCCACCAGAACTTTATTGAATTTTTCTACATAAATTCTTAAAAACCCCCCATCCCTTTAAACCCATGATAGTTTCACAAGCAGCACTACAAGAAGCATCTAAGCGTATGAAAGTCAAAAGATATGAATATGCTTCTGGAAGAATAGATGTAGCAAGAGGCATACTCCAGTTATGCCCTTCAGAAGCCTATGTTTGTCCAGTAAGTCCATATGATGCACACGATCTTAGAGAAGGAAGTGTAATCTCCACAATAGGGGGGTCTACCGGTGTCTGCAGGGATATAGCCAGATTAAAGTTTGAACCTGGAAAAGTCTACCCCCTTCTTGATGCCCATGGTGGAGCATTCTTTTTATATGCCACTACATTAAGGGTAGATAATTCTGATACAGACCATCCCTATCTAACCACAAATAGTCGGATGATCACAGATGCAACAAAAAACAGTCTTGCACTAGCGACCACAATTGGGTTAGGTTCTATTGCATTTCCGATGCTAGGCGCAGGCCAAGGTCACATGTCTCTTGAAGATTCTTTAAAGCTCATGCTTGACCCCATTCAAAGATGTCTAGATTCTAAAACATCTCTAAAAAAAGTCTGGATTGCTGTCCCAAATCCTATAGACTATAGAAAAGTTGTAAAGCAAGCAGATAAAGCACTAAGATAAAAAAGATTATTAAAGGTCATTTCTATATCAAATAGCATAACTAATCATCAAGCAAGAACGCCTCAGCGCAACATATCTTGCCAAATTAAACCACTTACACCAAAAATGTACACACTCATTTTATGCGAGAAGCCTCAGGCAGCGATGAAGATAGCTTATTCTCTAGCAGACATAGCTCCTGTAAAAAGGAACTACTTCGGCGTCCCATATTATGAGATAAATCATGAGGATAAGAAGTATATAGTTGCAAGTGCAGTCGGTCATCTCTATGGATTAAAGCAGAGACAATCAAGTTCAAGCAAGGAATGGCCGAGCTTTGACCTTGAATGGAAAGAGACAGAGAGTTTTGGAAGAAAATATATCAATGCTCTAAAATCACTTGCAAAAGAAGCAGGCGATGTCATAATAGCTACTGATTACGATGTCGAGGGAGAAGTCATAGGTTTTAATGTTCTCAGGTTTATTTTCAATAGAGAGCATGCTCAAAGGATGAAATTCTCTGCCCTGACAAAATACGATTTGATGAACAGCTTCAATGCTATGGAGAAAACTCCGAATTATGGCCAAGCCTATGCAGGAGAAACAAGGCACTTTTTAGATTGGTTCTATGGAATAAATCTCTCAAGAGCCCTGATGGAAGCTATCAAGTCACAAGGGACTTTCAAAATCTTGAGCATAGGAAGAGTCCAGGGCCCTGCCCTAGGCCTTATAGTTGAACTCGAAAAAAAGATTCAAGAATTCAAACCAACTCCTTACTGGCAGGTCTTTCTTTTGATAGAGGATGATAAAGGACAGCAGATTGAAGTCAAATTCCCAGAGAACATAACTTCAGAAGAAGAAGCAGAGAAATTCCTCAAGCTAAAAGGCAAGAAAGGCAGAGTTGAAACAACCAAAGAAGCCAAGGATATGAAACCTTGGCCTCCATTTGACCTTACAACTTTACAAATGGAATCCTATAAGTTCTTCCGTTTTAGTCCAGCGCAGACACTCGCACTAGCACAAAAATTATATCTCTCTGGATTGATTTCATATCCAAGAACCTCAAGTCAAAAACTTCCTCCAAGCATAGGATATAAAAGAATCCTTGATAAGCTCAAAAAAGCATTCCCCAAACTCACTGAAAATCTGACGAGAGATTTTCCTATTCAAGGAGGAAAGTCAGACCCAGCTCATCCAGCTATATTCCCGACAGGAGAAACTTCTTTCAAGATAACAGCAGATGAAAAGAAAGTCTATGAACTCATAGTCAAGCGCTTCCTTGCTTGTTTCTCCCCAGATGCTTTGATAGAGAATAAGACAATCAAAGCAATAGTCGCAGACAAAGAATTCTTCATAGATGGAAAGAAAATCCTTAAGCATGGCTGGCTCGATATCTATCCCTATAAAATTATAGAAACGCGGTTGCCAGACATGAATGGAGAGATCATAGTCAAAGAAGCGAGGCTAGAGCAGAAGATGACCGAGGCCCCTCGAAGATACAGCCCAGCTTCAATAATCCTTGAACTTGAGAGAAGAAAACTTGGAACAAAATCAACTAGAGCTATGATAATTGATACGTTATATAAAAGAGGATATATCTTCGGGACACAGATACAAGCAACCCCGCTTGGAATGGCGACAGTCAACACACTTGAAAAGAACTCTCCCTCTATTCTAGATGAAAAGCTCACAAGAGAATTTGAAGAGAAGATGGAGAAGATTCAAGAAGAAAAAAGTCCAGAGAAGATGAAAAAAGAAGAACAAGACATCCTGAATGAAGCAAAACATGTCATCATCAAGATATCAAAGGAATTCAAGAGCAATGAGCAGGACATCGGAGCAAGTTTAGTGAAAGCCACACGAGAAGCAGAAGAAAGAAGACAAGAATCTAATAAATTATATTCATGTCCGCAGTGCAAAGTCGGAGATTTGATAATGAAACGAGGCCATACAGGAAAAAGATATGTCTCATGCAATAATCCTGAGTGCGGCAAGACCTATCCACTGCCACAATTTGGCCTAGTTAAAGTCTCTGACAGAAAATGTCCTACATGTTCTATGCCTCAGCTTGTTTTGATAAAGAAATCAAGGCTTCCTTGGTATTTCTGTATGAATCCTGATTGCTGGAAGCCCATGATGGAAGCCAAGAAAGCAGAGCAAGAAGCTAAAGCAAAGTTAAGAGAGGAAAAGAAAGCTGAGAAAGAGAGGGCCAAAGTCGAGAGAGAAAAGAAAAAGAAGCAGAAAGAGCGCGATAAAGAGAGAGCAAAGAAGCTGAGAGAGAAGAAGATAATCGAAAAAGGCATCAAAAAAAGGATGAACGAGAAAATCTAAAGGATTTATTCTTTTAATGCAACCGAAAGTGCAGCCCTTACTTTATCTTCTAAAAGTCTTGACATCCTTCCTGCTTCATTTCTAAGTTCAATCACATTCATGCCATACCTTTGTTTTGCAAGAAGCCACTTGAGATTATTAACAACGATATTGTGTGTGCCATCACTATAACTAGAAATACTAATACCCTCCGGAAAATCAGTTCTTGGCTGATTACCGCCACCATATACATAGGGTTTAGAAGTTTTCGGATAACCAGAGGCAGTTTTGAAACCCGCCTCAAATGCTCTGTCAATAGAATCAAAAGTTCTTCCACAAACATCAATACCTACTCTATCTTTTAACCAATCATCGGTTTGCGCAAAATGATATCCTAAACGTCTGAACTCTGGTG
>CAZKFK010000044.1:0-278 GCA_964552095.1 Candidatus Woesearchaeota archaeon
ACCTGATTATCCGGCAAGACACATACTCCTCTCTGTCCAGCAGCCTCCTCTATGACGCGATACGTGTAGAGGCCAAATTCCTCATTCATCTTGTCACAGTATAGCTTTGCGACGTTCGGTGTAGCTACAACGACAGACATCTGTATCAATACAGCCATGATGATTATCAGACAGGCTACAACTACAAAATTCGTTTTTTTATCTATCTTTTTATCTATCATTCTTCCCTCTTTTCATCTTTTTCTGTTTTAATTTCTCGAGAGATACCCGAACAAAGT
>CAZKFK010000044.1:288-4929 GCA_964552095.1 Candidatus Woesearchaeota archaeon
CATCTATGTCAAGGAACTCTGCCTCATCTTTAGGTATCCAAAGAAGATAGCTGTTCCTCGATTTGACGACTTTCTTGATGAAACTCACTCCCCCTTTATCCATTTTATCTCTTTTTATGATTTATAGATTTATAAAACTTTGATTCTCTTATTTTACATAGTAAAACTATGAAATACATAGTTATAAATCTTTCTATCTATTGAAGACCGTTTAAAAGATTTATAAAAGCATGATAAAGACAAACTTTTTAAATCGCCCAGGCCTTAGGATATGGTTAAAGGATATTGTTAAGATAGGAATAAAAAGAGGAAAAATGAAAAGAAATCTGAAAGCGTCAATACTCATGATTATCGCTCTGATGCCTTTTTTCTTTGAACAGGCATCCGCAGAAGACATAAAGATCGGCTCTATATCCTTCACACCAGTGATACTGATACCTATAGGGATAATAATCCTTTCAATAATCCTGATACTCCTCCTTGTCTTCAGGGCAGATATCGCGAAGAAAGTCCGTGAATACTATAATAAGAGGGCTCAAAAAAAGAAAGTCGAAGAAGACCCTCTCTCCGCTAAGAAGATAGAGATAATAAACAGCTATATCCAAAAACTTCAGACGCTGATGCTCAAGCAGAAAAGTATGGGCGACATGATGATATGGAACAAGTTCTCGGTGATAGTCCGGAACTTCTTGAAAGAATTCTTGGAGATAGAGTATGAATTCACAGACGCTGAACTTATCCATGAACTTTCAAGGAAAAGGCCTATGCAGAGGATGATAGACATCGTCAAGGAGCTGGATGTAAGATACTCTGAGAACATCACAAGAAAAGATATTGAGGATCTTGAAAGGCAATTCGAACAGATACTCTATTCCCTGAACACAAAAGAAGTCAGGAAATTCGAAGGCCCTTTAATCAAGAAACCGAAGAAAAAAATAAGTTTCGTCTAAAAATCATGTCCTGAACACATCATCCAGATTCTTATTCAGATCAAGGCAGCGTCCTATACTTGAGATTCACGAGTATCCACTCTGCCAAAAGCAGGGCTGCAGCGATTATCAAGCAGATAAAAGAGAAATTGAAAGTTATCTCTCCTTTCTTTATCGGCACTATCTCACGATACGCGTTTCTTAGACTTTCTTTCGAATCCACAGAATAATACTTTCCGCCGATTGGCTCTAGTATTTTCTTTATCGCCTCTGAGCTGGCCTTGGAGGTTATATCCTCTAAGAACAGGCCCCCTTGCTCTGTCCCTATAACAATCATATAGACAGTCATATCTTTTGTATAATCATAGAAATTTTGGACAGCGCCTATATTCGTCTGCCCATCTGTCACGACGATTATCGCCCCATTTATGCCTCTTGCCCTTAATAGATTCGAAGCAGTGATTATAGCCCCGCTTATATCTGTCCCGTCTATATCTTTGGTGCTTATAGACGATATCGCGGTCCTTATCTTGCTCTTATCGTCTGTCAGTGTCTGCTCTATGAAACTCGCCCCTGAAAACGACACAATCCCTATTTGAGCCCGGCCCTTCAGACTATCTATGAACTCTATTGAAGTTTCTTTGACTACAGTGAGTCTGTTAGGGAGCAGGTCATCAGCCAGCATGCTGCTCGAAGAGTCTATCACTAAGACGAAATCCGAGCTTGCGGTTTTGCCTGTGTAGACTATGGATGGCTGTGCAAGAGCCAAGAAGATGAAGAAAAAGATGCCGATCATGAGATACAAGATAGTCAAATTTTTAGAGATTATCTGCGTCCCGAATACTCTCTCGATTGCGTTGAAATTCGCGAACCTAAGTGCTTTTCTCTTCGTATACTTCAAAGAGATGAAATGGACAAAAACCACAGCAATCAGCACTACCAAGAATATCAAGAGATAGTACCAGTTCTCTATCATGAATCTCATAGAAGCGAACTGCAACAAAGCAGACCTCTTAGTTTATATTCTAAAAACATCTTCCCTCTTTTTATTCCTCCTTTTTTTCTTATCACTTTCAAGATAATTGAGTTATTTATACTTTATCTTCCTATAATATAATCTCTTTTTTCTTGGACCCCCTTCTCTTGAACAGCTCTATCAATGTTGAAAGGAACGGCTTGTCTGTGACAAGCTTGATGAAATCAATATCGTTCTTCGAAAAGAGATTCTTGATACTCTCTTCCTCTCTTTTTGCATAGGCCTCATATTTCTTCCTTATCACATTCGTATCTACTAAAAGAGTCTTGTGGCTATAGGGATCCTGAAGCACAATCTCTCCAACCCCTTCAAGATTCTCATCTCTTGGATCTTTTATCATGATTGCTATAGTGTCGAATTTCTTTCCATATAATCTTATTACCTTCTCAAAATTTTTCTTTATCCCTATGAAGTCTGAAACTATGATGACAAGAGACCTTTCCTCGATTAAATTAAATATGTGCTGCAGACATGATTCAATCTCAAACTTCCCCCCATAATTCTTAGAATCAGACAGCTCTTTCAAGAATATGAAGAACTGTCTCTTCCCAGTCACTGGCTTCACGAACTTAGTTATCTTCTCATTGAAAAAAGCGAAACCGAAAGCATCATTAGAATTCAAGGAGAGATACCCTAGAAGTGCAGATACATCTGCAGCATACTCGTGCTTGAGCTTGTCTGTAGAGCCGAAGAGCATAGACTCGCTCGTATCGATGATGAAATAGACCTTTATTCTCCTCTCCTCTACATAGTCCCGCACAAGAAGCCTGTTGGCTTTCTGGCTAGCTTTCCAGTCTATTCTATAATAATCGTCTTCAGGAGTATA
This sequence comes from Candidatus Woesearchaeota archaeon, assembly GCA_964552095.1. Classification (GTDB taxonomy): domain Archaea; phylum Nanobdellota; class Nanobdellia; order Pacearchaeales; family UBA284; genus JAPLYB01. Next base: position 3,080 of record CAZKFK010000044.1, read on the forward strand.
GTCTCTGAAGTCCTCGAATTCCAAGCCCTTGCCTTTGAAGACAGACTTATACCTTCCGACAAGCTTGGTCTGGACTATCCTCCTCACATTTATACCAAGTTGGTTTATGATTCTCGTGACATCTATCTCTATTTTCCTTATGCTCTTGTGTCTCTTGACCATTTTTTAAAATTGTTTGCGGCTTCTTTTTATGCTAAAAACTATTCCCTTGTTCATGCTCATCAAATGCTTATGGGACAGGCACTTTCTGCAGTATCTCTGTGATTATATCGTCAATCTGTACATTTTCAGCTTGCCCCTCATAGTTCAAAAGAATTCTATGCCTCAAGACATCATGGGCTACTGTTTTTATATGATGTGGAGTTACATAGGATTTTCCTTCGATAAGTGCCTGAGCCTTCGCTGCTATGAATAGGCCTATAGACGCTCTTGGAGATGCCCCTAGATAGATATATCGAGAGAGTGTGATCTTCTTGTTCTTCTTTCTGGTGGCTTCCACGATTTTGACTATATATCTTTCAATCTGTTTTGATAGATAGATTGTCTTGACAAACTTTTGCATCTCTATTATCTGTTTTGCATTCGTGACGCTCTTTATATGGAAATCTTCGAATTTTTTCAGAGTCGCGTTCTCCTTCATTATCTTCTGCTCCTCTTCTTCAGATGGATAAGGCATGCTCAACTTAAATAAGAACCTATCGACCTGTGCTTCTGGAAGCGGATTGACTCCTGCTGATTCAATAGGATTCTGGGTCGCCATGACAAAGAAAGGAAGAGGCAGATTATATGTTGTCCTTGAGATAGTGACTATCTTTTCCTGCATACCTTCAAGCAACGCAGATTGTGTCTTTGATGAAGCCCTGTTTATCTCATCAGCGATCAAGAAATTAGCGAAAATAGGACCCTTGATGAAAGTCAGGCCCTTGCCTTTAGAGAAACTTGTCAATCCGAGGATATCTGTTGGAAGCAAATCGATAGTGAACTGTATCCTCTTCGTCTCGCACCCTGTCGCTCTTCCAAGTGCCCTTATCAAAAGAGTTTTGGCTATTCCAGGAACTCCTTCGACCAAGACATGGCCATCAGAAAGGACTGCTCTTAAAACACCATCGATTATTTTCTCTTGTCCGACAATGACCCTGGCAATCTCTCTCTTCACTCTGCCGAGGATTATAGAATACTTAACTGATTTAGAGACTGCTCTGACTTTTTTATGACCTTTCCTTTTAGCAATCCTTTTAACACCTCTTCTTTTCGACATTTTTTGACTATCTTTCTTTTTAGCTCTTTTTTTCAATCCACTCTATCCCTATATACTCTTAAATAAAAATGATATATATAAAGTTTATCTATCTCCCTCTTATGCCTGACCTCCTCTTGCTATAATAAACTGAAAATCCTGCTGCGATCAATATCAAACTAAGCAAGACTATCACAGAGATGACTATTGAATTATCTATGCCTTTTATCAACACATTCCCCCTTTTTGAAGTGTCTATAAGGCTCTTGCAAGCCTGGATTGCCCTCTCAGCAAGCAGTATAGAGGCAGTATAATTCCCTTCTGTGAACTTATCCTCTGCCCTATCCAAAATCTCCTTCAATTCTAAGCATTCAGGATTATTCTCTATGAACTCTCTCAAGAAATTATTTGTCTCTTCTGATTTCTGTCTCAATGCCCTATCTATCTCAAGGAGTGTGACAAGCAATTTTTCAGAGGCATTGGCTTTTGGATTAAGAGAATTCGCATTCACAATTATCTCGATAGTCTCTTTATCCTTGACATCAGATGCATTGGCCTTTATTTTCATCTTCACTTCTTTCGTTTCATTAACCTGAAGGCCTGTGAAATTGCT
>CAZKFK010000045.1:0-4914 GCA_964552095.1 Candidatus Woesearchaeota archaeon
AAAATAGAATTATATCGTCGGAAAACAAGATATCTATAATAAAAATATAGAAATATCTACAAAATTAATGAAGATCGTCGATAAAGTTGGTTTAATCACCTTTTAATTTAACAGAACCTCTTTATGCGCTTCTTCTTTTGGGGTTTATGAAGGTTTTGCGGGGTTTAGAAAGGGGTCGCAACCCCTTCTTACCGAAACTAATAAAAACCTAATTATCCTAAAAAACTTATGGCTGAAAATGAGGTAGACAAACTGATTAGTAAGATATGTCCTAGATATAATGATACAAGGGGTGCAAAGCCAGAACCCTCCCCTGCTTGGCAGCACAGGCTCGTTTATGACAGCACTTCAGAACAGCTCGAGCCAATATATTTTTGGCTAGTTGATTTTGCGCGAGAGACTCTTGGTTGGGTAAATATGGAGAAGCTCGTCGATAATTTCTCAGCCTCCCCTGGCGGTGGATATTTTTCAGAAGTCGGGGCCAAGGCAACAAAGATGCAGGAAGAGGGAATGAAGATAATGGGCACAGTCAATACTCTGATAAGGACAATAATTAATCTTATCTATGACTTGAAAGATTTTGAGATAAGGATTACACAATATGATCAAGCGAATCAAGCAAAAGACAAGAAGATGAAAGAAGCAGGCCTCCTCGCTCTGAAGAACATATGGCTCGATAAAGTAGATATGCCACAGAGAGGCCGGGGCTCTATCCATCAGATGACCTATGAACTTGGGTACACGACTTTAAGAGATGCTTTCATGACTGCTTCAAGTTTAATTGATGTTGATAAGATGGACCTCAATGACAGAGTCAAGAGAGTCTTAAAACCAAGGCTTGCAGAGTTCTTTGCCTGGAAAGATAGGTCTGAAAAAGAATTGAAAAAAAGATTCGATATCGAGAGAGCATATCTGAAAAGTGAAGTGTCTGCGCTGAAACTATACACCAGATGGGCAAAGCCCTATCTGAAGAATGCAGAGGATTTGAGGATGAGGGCAGGCACAGCAAGGTCTCCTGATGTTGTTAATGCATTCAACACAATGCTCCTCGAACTCACAGTTATGGGAAAAAAGACTACAAATGTAAAAGAGTCTGCTAATGAGATGGAGTATCCCCTTCCAAAAGCATTCAAAAGATATAAAGAGAGAAGAAAATATCATCCTATCTTGATGTTGACAATAACTTTCAGAGGCATCCCTTATAGGACTCCACAAGGCCACTATGTCTTCGGGGGCCGTGTTGAAGTATATTTCAGAGCCTATAGCCTAAATGACGATGAACTGGCTGTCTTGGACAAGGAACTTGAAAAAAGCGACCTTGGTATTGCCATGAACCTAGTTGAGGACACGACAGACGCTTCCCTAAAACAATTGCAGGAAGACCTAGATCATTTTATCAGCGACGAGAACAAACCCTACAAGCCGAAAGAAGAAGAGAAAAAAGGAACAAAATATGAAATAGGAAAAATCCCAAAAGATAATTATGAAGAATCTATAATACGAAGATTAGGGGAGATGAAAGCCGCAAAAGCCTGCTTCAAACTCTACGACATATTCAAGAAATCAAAGGGGATGGCCTCTTTCATGGAGCCCGAATTCGATACGCCTACAGATGAGATTACGAAATTCGTATATGAGCCTAATTGGCGTCTGTAGCTCTAGATTCATGATGATTATGATTCAAAATCTCTAAAATAAGAATTCTAAAATGAAAAAAACTTCAAAAAAAGAAGAAAGAATCGTCTCTAAAATCATAAAATCAAGCAAGCTCGAAGAGCTTGAGATAAAGAAAATCGAAGAGAATCTAAAGAAGAAAGAAGATTTATTGAAAAAAAGTAAAAAAGATGCATTAAAACAAGAGAAGGCTCTAGCTAAAGATACTTCAAAGAAAGAAGAACAATTTAAAGTAGATAAGAAAGAACAAACCCCGAAGAGAGAAGAGAGGATTATTGAAGAGAAACTCGAAGAGTGGCAGGATGGTGTTTTTGTCACAGAGTTCTCTCCAGTCACAGACTCTAGCCCGATAATCCGAGAGGACAAGACAAAAGGCCCAAGAATGAAGGAGGAGCTTGAAGAGAGCCTTTCTCAAGTCCCTTCTCAAGAAAAAGAAAAGAAAGAAGAGAAGATATACTCTGCATCGACCATAGAAAAAGGATATTTCAAAGACGTCTATACAGATGTAAAGGAGAAGTATACTGGAAGAGACTGGTCTGAAGACAGACCAATGGAAGAGATTCGGGGAAGAGGCGCGAGATTCGCAGAGATCTCTCATGCAAGAGATGGCCGTCGAGAAGCAGGAATGGGAAGACGCGCGAATCTCATGGAAGACGGCATGCTGAGCATGGGTCGGCATGGAAGAGACGAGACAATAAAATATGACATGGCGATAAGTGCAGACCAAGACGAGCATATGGAGGGTTTTGCTCCAGAATTTGAGACAAAATACAAGCATAGAAAAAAGTTATAAATGAGCCAAACTATAGATTATAGAGCATATGTCCCATAATTTGCTGCGTGCCTTCAGGCACAAACCAGCAAGAAGATATAAATTAATATATTATTCATTACAATATAAAAAACATCTTGCCTGTTCCTGATGGAAAAAATCGCAAGAGAAAACCAAATCAAAAAGAGGAAACATGACATACAATATCCCAAATGTAGAAGAATTTTATCCAGGAACATATACTGCTGCGCCAAGTTCAGAGTATGGAGAATTTTTTACAGGTTATAGGCTGCCTTTCGGCAAGATAGGGAGCCCTACAAGCATCCAGACAGCAAATCAGATTAAAGAAGTATCAGATAGATTGAGCGAGGGGACAAAGCTTGTCGAGCTTCAGCCTATACAATCTGAAATTTTTGAAACTATCCCAAAACAGCAATTCAAGGAAGTCAATCAACTCATGAAGCTGACAGGAGCCAAGGCCTCCCTGCATGCTCCGATGATAGACCCCGCTGGTTTTACTGAAAGAGGGGGTTGGAATGAATATACAAGGCAGGAATCAGAGAGGCATATGATGGCTGCTGTCGAGAGAGCGCATCTATTAGATGAGAAAGGGAATGTCCCGGTAGTCTTTCATGCTTCTATCGGCATCCCAGACAGAGAGTGGATTGCAGAAAAAGATCCCGCGACAGGCAAGAATAAAGAGAGTGTCCTATACTTCGTGAATAGAGAGACAGGCGAATGGGGACCGATAAAAAGAGAAGTAGTTGCCTCTCCAATACCCTTCTATAAAAAAAATGAGTTCGGCAAGCCGATTTTGGATAAAGATGGTCATCCTGTCCGTGATGAGAGAGCAGTCCCCCAGTATGAAAAAGATGTAAATGGGAATTTAAAATATGGAAAAGATGGAAAGCCCATCCTAAAAGGCTATGAAGTTGACCCTCAGCTCAGACTAGATGAGTATAATCAAAGGCAGGCCACAGCTCCCCTATCGAGTATAGAGTATAATAAGTCTATAATCGAGAAGAACGTCGAAGCGTATGCGACGCGCGCTATCCAGCTCCATAGGCAGCAGCAGCTCGGAGAAGAGCTTAGCCCAGAAGAGAGTAATGTCCTGACTGATGCCAAGCTCGAACTGAATACAGTCAAAAATCTTTTAGAGGATTATGACTTAGACCTTAGACAGCAGTTCCATAAAGCATACACATTCAGCAACGATAAAAGTAGAGAGCTTCTAAGAAAAAAGATGATAAATTATGAAAAGACTCTCCGTGATATAGATGAATTAAGGAAAGTCCATGGAAAAGTCGTGAATGAAGAGACTCTGATTGATAAGGCCCCTGACCAGTTCGCTCGTCTTGTGCGGGAAAGGAGCGAGGCAGAACGAATTTTGATAGATGGCATGAGAAAAGTCAAACCCGATGTTTTTGTGCCGACAGAAAAATTCGCTCTGGAAAAATCAAGAGAGACTATAGGGAATGTAGCTTTCCAGTCCTTTAGGCAGTTCGGAGAGAAAGCACCTGTGCTCTGCGTAGAGAATTTCTTTCCTAATACAGTCTTCAGCAGAGGAGAGAGCCTGAAAAAATTGATTGAAGAGAGCAGGAAAGTCTTTATCGATAGAGCAAAGAAAGAGGGGATGACTGAAGAGACTGCAAAATCTATGGCCAAGAAACTTATTGGAGCGACCTGGGACCTAGGCCATATAAACTTGATAAGGAAGCATGGCTTCGGAATAGAAGAAGGGAAATTCAAGCCCGAGAAATTCGCGAAAGCCATGGCTGAAGAAGCCAAAACAATAGCTCCTTTTGTCAAGCACGTCCACTTGACAGATAACTTCGGCTATAATGATACTCACTTGCCTCCTGGAATGGGAGAAGTGCCTTTCAAAGAAGTTCTCAGAGAACTTGAAAAAGCAGGCTACTCTGGAAGGCATATAGTCGAGGCAGGCGGTTTTGTTGCCCAGAAATTCGGCTCTCCCTCATCATATGTCCTTGAAGCCTTTGGCTCTCCTATCTATGGGGCTGCAGCAGCTCCCTACTGGAACCAAATGCGCATGACCTATGGATTTCCTCAAGGTTATTATTCTGGTTATGGTACGATGCTCCCTGAACAGCACTTCAGCATCTATGGCTCTGGTTTCGCGTCCTTGCCCCAAGAACTTGGAGGGCAGATCCCTGGCAAGGGCCAGAGATTCTCAGGAGCTCCGATGGAATGATTAATTGTTTATTCTGATAGATTTGACACTTATCAGGGCATCAGCAACTTTTTTTCTTGAAGAAAGAAGAATCCTATGAAAAGTCGATTGTGATATCTGCATCTTCTCTGCGCACATATTCTGGTCTAGGTCAAGAAGGTCGTGCAGCTTTATTGCTTCAATCTCATCTTTATCTAAGACTATGCTATGAAGACAGACTTTCGTTAGAGGAACAAACTCATTGCATATCAGCTCATGATTCAAGTTTCTCTTCTTT
>CAZKFK010000046.1:0-4897 GCA_964552095.1 Candidatus Woesearchaeota archaeon
AATTATACTGTTGAAGATAACATCACACTGAAAGAGTTCTCAAGCATACAAGTAGATGATACCATTGATAGAAGTTTCTTCGGATACACAAAGACCTTGGAGAGAACGAACACAGGGAACATAAGGCAGATAGTCACAATTGAATTGCCATATGCAAACTTCATCGAGAAGACATTCACACATTTTGATGTCATCCCAACAGGAAGGATGCAATCAACAGATGGGGCGATGTGGCAGAGGCAGTTAGCTCCAGGAGAAAGCTTCACAGTCCATGCAATAACTGATTATACAATACTTATAGTGATAATCCTATTGATTATCATAGCAATAGTTGCATACATCTTGATTTTAAGAAGAAGGATGGTTGTGCATAAGAAAGCCATCCCAATAAAGACAAAAGGCGGAGAATTCGCTTCAAAGATAGTCATCCTGCTGAAGAATGTCAGCAGCAAAGAGATAACGAACTTGAACCTAGTTGATAGATTGCCTTTGACAACACAACTATATGAGAAATTCGGTTCAATCAAGCCAGACAAGACAGCCAAACATGTGATTGAATGGAATTTCCCAGCACTATTGCCAGGAGAAGAGATAGTTGTTTCATATGTTCTTTACAGCAAGATACACATGGTCGGAGCCATTCAATTGCCTACAGCAAGCCTAAGCTTCACAGATATCTCAGGAAAAAGAAAGACAGTTTCATCTAATAAGATTCTAGTCAATGCAGGCGCATAACGAGCGAGCCACATATCGCCAGCATTAATCATTTTTTTGATTAGATTTAAATATCTAAAATCTATCTATTATCTGTAAAAAATGGCAACAAAGAAAGAGAAAGAGATGAAAAATTTCATCTCAATCCAGGAAGCTTTGGATAAAGGCAAGGGCCAGGTCTCTTTGCGTGGCTGGGTCCACAGAGAGGCTAAAATGAAAGACAAGATATTCATTGTCTTGAGAGATTCTTCAAATATAATCCAGTGTGTCATCAAAGAAGCTCAAGTTTCAAAGAAGGAATGGACTGATCTTCAGAAAGTTCTTGTTGAAAGTTCTATAGAAATTCAAGGCTCAATTAAAGAGGATAAGAGGTCTCCGACAGGCTATGAAGTCGAAGCCTCAAAGCTAAAGGTCATAGGATACGCCGAGCCCTATCCTATAACAAAGGAGATTAATGAAGAGCTTCTTTTAGATAGAAGGCATCTATGGCTAAGGTCAAGGAAGATGACCTCTATCATGAAGATAAGGTCAACTGTTTTTGGAGCATATCACGAGTTTTTCAGGAGCCGTGGGTTCTATGAGTTCCAGTCCCCTATCCTTATTCCTGGAGGAGCAGAAGAGGGTCCGACGCTATTTGAGCTGAAGTATGGGAATAAGAAAGCCTATCTCGCGCAGACATGGCAGCTCTATGCAGAAGCTGCGATGTTCGCTCTTGAAAAAATATATACCATGGCCCCAAGTTTCAGGGCAGAGAAATCAAAGACATCAAGGCACCTGACAGAGTACTGGCATGCAGAGATGGAAGTCGCTTGGGCGAATCTGGATGAACTTATGGATTATGCCGAGGCCATCATCAAACATATAGTTAAAAGAGTTTTAGAGAAGAATAAAAGGGAGCTTAAAATCCTCGGTAGAGATATCAAAAAACTCGAACCATGCATAATCAAGCCATTTCCAAAGATTACGTATGATGAAGCGATAAAGTTCCTCAACAAAAAGGGCGTCAAATTCACTTGGGGCAAAGACCTCAGGACTTCAGAAGAAGATACTTTGATGGAATCAAGAGATACTCCGATGTTCATAACTCACTATCCAAAAGATATAGTCGCTTTCTACAAACCAAGAGACCCAAAAAATCCCAAAGTAGCAGTCTGTTTTGATCTTCTTGCTCCAGAAGGGAATCATGAACTTATCGGTGGCAGTGAGAGAGACACAAACATAAATGAATTGATCAAAACATTGAAGAGCAAGGGCGAGAAAATAGAAGATTATTCATACTATCTTGACACAAGGAAATATGGGAGCATCCCTCATGCAGGCTTCGGTCTTGGAACTGATAGGCTTGTAAAGTGGATATGCGGCCTAGATAACATAAAAGATGCTATCGCTTTCCCAAGAACTCCAGACAGGATTGTCCCCTGATTAAATTTATATAAGTTATAATATTAAACAATGAGGAACCATGCGCTTTAGTTATAGATATTGCGCTCAGACCTCTCCTAAAATGTGCGAGTTTATTCATAGCATATCTCTTTAAAATGCCCAAAAAAACTCCAGAACAAGCTTTCAAGCCAAGGAAGATAAAGCACTCTAAAAGAGACATCATCGCTCTGATTCTAGCCCTTATAGCAGTCAGTTTCCTTATCCTCTATTCAGTCTATTTCTTGGCTGAAAAAGATTCCTTATTGAAAGATTTATCAGATCCAGAGTATCCTGAATTTGATGCGATCTGGCCGCCATTTATCATAACAATGTCGATAATCTGGGTTCTCTTCGCAGTGATTATGGCTTTCATAATCTATAAGATTGAAAATAAGAAGTTCAAGTGGCACTCTCTTTTGATTATCTCAATAATATCTCTGATTTTCTTGAGGATAGACACTTTCATACTCGGAACTATTGCAAGCATTCTATATCATAAAGAGCATCACTGAACATCAAAACTATCAAAATCATCACATAAAACTTTAAATAATCTCTAAACTTTATCTTAGATTAAATAAAAGGGAGAGACAAAAAAGAAAAATGGTAAGATTCAGATGCGAAAAATGTAATTTTGGATTTGACAGGAAGGAAGCTCCAAGACTCTGCCCGTTCTGCGGCAGTGAGGGCTCGGTCTATCAAGAAGGAGACGCAACAACTGTCTTAAGAGATGTTGATTCCATGGCAGAGTAGATTTAATTCAAGATAAAAATGAAAATCCAAGACATAGAATTAGAATGGCTTAAGCACTCTTCTTTTGAGATAAAGTTCAAAGGAAAAAACATATTTCTCGATCCCTTTAATATCAATGTTTCAGATAAGGCAGACCTCGTCCTTATCACCCATGGCCACTATGACCACTGCTCTCTTCAAGATATTGAGAAGATAACAAAAGATGGCACAATAATAATCTGCACCCCTGATTGCCAGAGCAAGATAACAAGGATTCATAAGAAGATAGAGATAATTTTGATGGAGCCTGGAAAAGAAGTCTCATTCGATGATATGAAAGTCAAAGCAATTCCAGCTTATAATCTTAATAAACAATTTCATCCGAAGTCAGAGTGCTGGGTCGGCTACATCTTGCAGCTTGGCTCAACAACTGTCTATCATGCAGGCGATACTGACTTGATAAAAGAGATGTCTGACCTTGTCGGATATGGAAAAAAAGGCAACTTCTTCATCGCACTTCTGCCCATCGGAGGAACATATACAATGAATGAAGAAGAAGCATCAAAGGCAGCCCATATAATCCATCCAGGCCTTGTAGTTCCTATGCACTATGGTCCAGATTTCAAGGCTGATGTCGATAAGTTCTTAAATCTCTGTAAAGATAAAGGCATAGATGCAAAGGTAATATAAAATGGCAGAAAAAGCAAGAGTTAGTGTCAAAGAACTAATTGCGCAGGACAACGTTGTCTGCGATGCAGACTCCTGCAAGAGATAAATTTGATGATATAAACTAAGATGGCAGATATAAATGAAGAAAAGGATAGCAAAGAACGCGTATCAACTAATTTGAAAGAATATCAGGAGTTCTGCAAAGCGACTGCAAAGAAATTCGATGTCCCTGAGCACGAGATTTTTTCATGGGGTCTCGGCATTTCAGGAGAAGCAGGAGATGTCGCTGGCTGCATAAAGAAGACTTTCTTTCATGGAAATGACCAGAGGCAAGGGATAAGAGAAAACATAGGCGACACGATGTGGTACTCTGCCATGATATGCAATTACTTTGGCTGGAATCTTCAAGATATTTTGAATGAGAATCTTGAGAAGCTAAAAAAGAGATATCCTCAAGGCCATTTCACAGAGAAAGATGCCGCAAGAAACAATACAAGGATAGACTGGCAAGAAGAAAAAGTAGCTGGAAAAGAGTGATCCTAAAATTCTATTCTTCATATGATTCTTTCCTTTAATGTATTTCGACTAATTTTTAAATCCTGACTTCTTTGAACTATTGGGTCCATAGTTCAACGGATAGAACTGCCGGCTTCGGTTCGTATAGGGCAAGCCCCCTAACAAGTCACCCCCAGAAAAACTGTGGGAAGAAACCGGCTGATGGGGGTTCGAATCCTCCTGGACCCGTCGAATAATAAGAGGATTTGAATAAAAAATGACAAAACAAAAAATATCAGAGAAACAGCAGGAAGAATTCTTTTTCATTCTTGACAGAGAAAAAACAAAACTTGAACAGATTTTCTCTTCGATAAAATTGAAGAGAAAAAAAAATGAACAAGTTTTCAGACTTGCAGAGTCTTATTACAAAGACATGAATCACTTTCTTAATAAAAAAGAGTATGTTAAAGCGTTTGAATTGCAAAATTATGTCTGGGGCATACTTGATAGCCTTGCTATTCTTAAAGCGATTTCCATACCAAAAGATATGCAAAGATGGTTTAAGGCTGAATTTTAATCTTTTCCTGCTTTGACAATCATATCTCCACAGAATGCACTCTTGCTGATTTTCAAAAGAACTTTCATAAGCGGATTAAAAAACGAAAGTCTTCTAAATCCTCCTAAAAATATTTCATTCTCAATTTTTAATTCACTAGAAACAAGGTTCCTTATTGAAGTGATGCTTGGTTGATAGTGATGCCAGTAAATATCTAGCTTATTCAGTCTTTTTTCATATACTTGTCCTATTCTGGTTCCGTTAAATTAAAAGGTGATATTTTTTCTTGAGAAAAAATATCTACCTTGT
>CAZKFK010000047.1:0-4788 GCA_964552095.1 Candidatus Woesearchaeota archaeon
ATATCATTATGTTGTTAGAGTAGATGGGAATCTGAAAACAGATAAATCCTATTATATTTACCTTAAAAACTTGATAGAAAAGATAATAAATAAATCCGTAAGCATTAAAAAAAGAGAATCCTATTCTTCAATTTATTTTATGTTTCATGACAAAAACTTCTTTCAATTTCTAAAAAATAATTTCAACTTTCCAACTGGCAAAAAAGGAGAAATTACTATACATGAATCCGTGGTAAAAAATAAAGAATTTGTTAAAGAGACTTTAAGGGGAATGTTTGATACAGATGGTTGCATATATTTTACAAAGAATGATTGGAGGGGGAATAGGAATTATCCAATAATCGAGATAGTCACTTATAGCAAATCATTGATAAAGCAATTAAACGAGATTTTAACTAATCTGGGATTCACAGTAAAGATTGGGCATAATGGAAATTCTGTTAAATTAAATGGAAAAACTCAAGTCGAAAAGTGGATGTCTGAAATAGGTTCTAATAACATAGACAAACTTTCTAAATTTGAGTTCTGGAAAAAATTTGGATATTGTCCAACAATTGAAGAATTACCTTTTAAGCAAAGGCTAGAAAAAATAGGATGGAATGAGCCTGCTGCGATTTGAACGCAGGACCTACGGCTTGCTTAGAGTATAACAATTCAAAATTGAATTGTGGTCGTATAAGACCGTTGCTCCACCAGGCTGAGCTACAGGCTCACATCCATAAAATAACCAACTATTGTTGTTTTATAAAGTTTTTGAGAGTAAGAATTATAAAAAATTTATCCGAATGTGAATTTGTGCGCGAACTTCTTTTTTATGAAGTCATTCGCTTTTCTTAAAAGTTCCTTCGTGTTCTTTTGAGATAGAAGTTCAAAAGCCTCAAGATAAGGGGCCCAGCGATAAGCATCATGCTCTGATGAAATCCTTATGTCTGATTTATTAGTTTGAGCTAATAAGAAAGAGACTTCTTTCTTCACAAGCTCCTGGCTCTGGTTCCTATAGAAATACGAGATTTTATCATGGAATTCAGGCAAAAATTGGAAATCCTTACTTAATAGTCCTGCCTCTTCCCCAAGCTCTCTTGTTGCAGTCTGCATCTCACTCTCTCCTTTATCGACTATGCCTTTAGGGAATTCCCAAGTCTCTTTGAAATTCGCATTAGCTTTCCTGTATAAGATTAAGAATCTCACATCTGCCTCTCTTTTTATCAATACAATCCCAACTGATTTTTCTGTTAACATTTTAACTCTTTTTTATATTATTTCAATCTTATCTTTCCTTTTAACCTTTTCTATACTTTAGTAGATAAATAAATTGAAAGAAATTACAATAATGCTTTTAAACCACGTGTTCTCAGATTTAGATGGTACTTGAGGGCAGTCCAGATTATCCAGTGAATTATCTTGTTTCTTTTAATCCTAGTGGATTAGTTTCTGTTGTAAGAGCCACAAGTCTTCTTGGCAATGAGAAATATACTGCTAAGAAAGATGGGGGTTATGTTAAAGAAACATGGGGAGGTTCGAGAAGAGGATCAGTTGAAGATGTAGAGAAACTCCCCCCAGATGTTGCATGGCTCTTCGATCATGATATGGGCAGTTTGGTCGGTCGTCTTAAAGCAGGCAAGAACTTTACAGCAAACAATCGTTCTGACACGTATGGTTGTTTTGCTCTACAAGAATAATTCTATTTCATCGCTCTCTGTTTCAAAATCCCTAAGTTCAAGTCAAAGTTCTTCTCAACAAAATAATTGGCATCAGCCAATAATCTCTTGACTCCCTTGACTTTCACGATTGCTAAAGCCTTCTCAAAAGTACACCATTTGAAATCCTCGTGTTCATGACTTATCCTGACATTCCACTGCCAAGTCTGTGCTAATAAGAAGACAGCCTCTTTCCTTATCATCTGCTCCCTATTCATTGGATCTCTGAAGTACATCTTTGCAACCTCTCTGAATCCAGGAATAAATTGAAGGTCCCCTAAGCCCACTTCTTCAAAAGCCTCTCTGAAAGCAGTCATCTCCTCTGTCTCTCCAGGATCAACTTGTCCTTTCACAAAGCCCCAGTATGTCGGATATTTCACAAGAAGAAAGTGCGGCCTTCCTTCATGTATATGGAATATTATAGGTCCGCAGCTTAGCTGATACTTCGCCCTGGGTTTCAAGATTTTCTTCGAGATATTCATAGATTCAGCACATATCAGGATTTTAAAAATCTATCCTAAAAGGAACTCTATTTCATAGAATTTAAATATTCAGAATAGATAGCCAAAACATGTGCGGAATAATAGGCTACATAGGGGATAAAGAGGCAGTTCCGATTCTATTAGAAGGATTGAAAAGACTGGAGTATAGAGGATATGATTCAGCAGGAATCTCTATAATAAATAATGATAGCATATCCTGCATAAAAAGAAAGGGCAAGATAACTGAGCTTGAAAATGCCCCAGAGATAAAGAATCTTAAAGGCACAATCGGCATCGCTCACACAAGATGGGCCACTCACGGAGAGCCAAGTGAGATAAATGCGCATCCACATTTTGATTGCAAACAAGATATTTCTATAGTGCATAATGGAATTATAGAGAATTTCCAATCTTTGAAAGAAGTCCTGATTAAAGAAGGCCATAATATAAGGTCTGAGACAGATTCTGAGATAATCGCCCATATGATAGAGCACTTCTATTCAAAAGAAACAGGCATTGAGCAAGCTACTCTCAAGGCTTTAAGGTATCTTGAAGGAGCTTTCGGCCTCGCTATAATCCATAAATCCGAGAAAAAGATAATCGCAGCAAGAAAAGGCTCTCCTTTAGTGATAGGCCTTGGCAATGATGAGATGTTCGTAGCTTCAGATGTCTCTGCTATCTTAGATCATACAAAGAAAGTCATATACTTAGATGATGGGGAGATAGCTGAGATAACTAAAAGCAATTACACAATAAAAAAACTTGATGGCGCCGAGGTTTCTGGTCAAGTGCATGAGATAAACTGGAACCTTGATGAGATTGAGAAGCAAGGTTATAAGCACTTCATGCTGAAAGAGATATTTGAACAGCCGATGTCAATAGAGAATACTTTAAGAGGCAGGATAAAGAACAATCAGATTAAGATTATTCTTGAAACAGACCCCGCAGAGATATCAAGGATTATAATAACTGCCTGCGGTACAAGCTGGCACTCTGCGCTGATAGGAAAACATATCTTTGAGAAACTGACAGATATCCCTGTTGAAGTCGATTATGCTTCTGAGTTCAGGTATAGAAATCCTATACTAAAAGAGAGCGATCTTCTCATTGCGATTTCACAATCAGGCGAGACAGCAGACACACTGGCAGCTCTAAGAGAAGCTAAGTCAAAGAATTCGAATATCCTCGGGATAGTGAATGTTGTGGGCTCAACAATTGCAAGAGAATCAGGGACAGGGATATACCTTCATGCTGGTCCTGAAATCGGAGTCGCAAGTACAAAGGCTTTTTCATGTCAAGTCATGTCTCTTTTGATTCTTGCATTACATTTTAGACAGAAAAAAGGCTTGCCATTAGATCAAGCCCTATTGAGCGAGATATCAGGAATCCCCAAGAAGATGGATCAAGTCCTCCATGAATCTTCAAGAATTTTGGATATGGCTAAGAAATTCAAAGATACGAAGAACTTTCTCTATCTTGGCCGCGGAATAAATTTTCCAGTAGCTCTTGAAGGAGCTCTGAAGCTCAAAGAGATATCATATATACATGCCGAGGGATATCCTGCTGCAGAGATGAAACATGGGCCCATAGCATTGATAGATGAGAATATGCCGGTAGTATTTTTAGCGCCTCATGACACAACATACGAAAAGATACTATCGAATATGCAGGAAGTTCGAGCAAGAGGAGGAAAGATTATAGCAATAACCAATGAGCAGGATTCGAAACTCTCTTCATTGACAGAGAATGTCATCCAAGTTCCCAAAGTTTCAGACCTTCTTTCTCCCATAGTGAATGTCATCCCATTACAGCTTCTAGCATATTACATCGCTGATCTGAAAGGCTTGAATGTCGACCAGCCAAGGAACTTGGCGAAAAGTGTGACAGTCGAATAGTCACTATAGCATAGATTTATAAAACTTTTTTCTCTTTTCTTTTCGTGCTCCCGTGGTGTAGAGGCCAAGCATCGTGCCCTTTCACAGTCAGAACCGAGGTTCCGATACCTCCTGGTAAAGACTAAAGAACGGCTCAGACCCGAGTTCGAATCTCGGCGGGAGCATTGGAGAGATTCCGATAAATTTAAATAGTTCGGAATCTCTTTCTTTTCATGAAGATAGATCTCTATAATCATGAATCAAGATATATAGAATGGAAAAAGCATGCTTCTAAGAAAGATTATATTGAGGGAGATTTAACAAAAAAGAATTCCGATATTTTGATAAAGTATATTTTTGACATGGAAGTTGGTGCAAATGTTTCTTTATTGAATAAAAAAGGTGGAAGGTCTTTTACAAGGTTAAACACAATAAGAACAAGATTAACTCAACTCTTTCTTATGTTTCAAGAAAGAGAACTTCAAGATATAACGAAGGTAACTGAAAAACAACTGCAAAATTTCTTTTCAGATATGAGAAATGGAATAATAAAGAACAACAAAGGTGAAAAATACAAATCAACAGCTGATTATGTCAAGACATTCAAGGCATTCTGGCACTGGTATATGAAATCGAGCAAGAAACAAGATAAACTTATCCCAGATGTTACAATCGAGCTTGATTCTTCAAGAGATGAAAAGCCAAAATGGGTTTATCTTGATGAAGAGCAGATGA
>CAZKFK010000048.1:0-4778 GCA_964552095.1 Candidatus Woesearchaeota archaeon
TATTATTGGTATAACAGAAGTAATCTTTGACTCTAGTAGACACAGGCTCAGTTGTACTTCCAGGAGTAGCAGTTACACTACTAGGAGATAGTGAGTTTTGACTTACTTTTCCAGTTATTTTATCTTTTATGAAATCAAGTATTATATAGAAAAATCCCTCTTTAGGAGCTGCCGCTGCCCCAGTATTTTCAAGGTAAGAACAGACATCTGTTGAAACAGAGATGCTTGTGCCATTGCTGTAATTCAAGAATGTCTTTCCCTTGAGATTCGGATTTTTTCCACCATCAGTTTCTGTGCAGACTATGGTTGGCGCAGCGCTCAAGCAAGCGCCATTCTGGCATGTTAATCCAGAAGGACACTTTGCTACTCTTGATACACATGAAACTCCCCCAACACAATCCCACTCTCTGACAAAAGTGCTATTCACACAAGTATCATTTTCATAAACACTATCATTTTTACAACTTCCATAAACCAACAATTCCTCAAAAACCCCAGAATATCCACCATCAGAATCGTGGCAGGTTTTCGGCTCAATATGTAGCTCTTCATCCATCTGTATCTTTCTCGAATCAAATAGCTGGGATATTGAAAAATTATACGTGCCCCCCTTGAACTTTGAGCCATCCTGGTACATGACAACAGAGGCTATCTGGTTCTCTCCCTCATCCCATCTCAATGTCTCTGTGTTGATGATAGTCTTCCCAGCATTCGCTGTCCACTTATTCGTGCCATCATTGAAATCCTTGTTCAATATGACTTGAGGGCAACTTGCTCCTTGTCTAAGACAGCACTCTCCCTCAGGGTCTTGCTCAATCAGACCACATACGCCTGTCGTTGAATTGATAGCATACCAGTTGACAGGGTTTGAAGTGCTCGGAAAACAAGAGTATTTGAAAGAACACTTTGAAGCATTGGTCAAAATCGAGAATACAAAAGTAGAATTCGCAGGCAGGACATCCCTCGAATCTAAGCTGAAGACGAAGTTTCCTCTTAACTGTTCGTTTCCATTATACTGGTTCCCTTGCATATTCAATCCACCAGTTGCAAGACTCGTGAATGTATAATCTAGAAATCCAGTCAATAGTATTACGACACTCATGACCACGAATATCAAGAAGAGGAGTATGATTATCCGCTCAGATAGATGCGGGTCATTCTCAAACTTTCCATGATTAATTCCTGATTTAGAAACTTTCTGTTTTTTCTGCACCATCTTTTACAGTATCTGATAACATGAACCTATATCCTCTTGCCTTTTTAAATATTCCGTCTTTAACGCGAAATATTTAAAAGCATAAATGAGATTAATAAGATATCAAGTTATCAATCAATTATCCGCAAGAGTGCCTAAGCACAATAAAAATGCGATAAAGAATTAAATTGCTAAGTGCCTCAGCACAGCATTAGCAACAAAATAATTCAATACAATACTTATCTAAAATGTCTAAGCAAGAATCAAAGAAACAACCCCAAAATCAAGAGCTCAATCTTCAAGAGATTGAGAAAAGATGGCAAGGATTTTGGGATAAAGAGAAAATCTATGCTTTTGAAAAGAAAAGCAAGAAACCCCTTTTTTCTATTGATGTCCCTCCAGTCTATGCTTCTGCAGGCCACTTGCATATAGGGCATGCTCTGCACTATACACAGTTCGAGATAATCGCGAGATTGAAGAGGATGCAGGGCTTCAATGTCTACTTCGCCCCCTGCTTTGATGATAACGGCCTTCCCACAGAGAAGTATGTTGAAGAGAAATTCCATATAAGCAAGAACTCAACGACAAAAGCAGCTTTCAGAGCGCTTTGCTTAAAAGAAGCGAAAAAAGTTGAACAGGAATATTCAGATAGAGTATTTAAAAAACTTGGCCATAGCTATGACTGGAGTTTATTATACACGACTATAAGTCCAGAAGCTCAAAAGATTTCTCAGAGCTCTTTCATAGACTTATACAATAAACACGAGTGCTATCAGGCAGAAGAGCCCACTATTTGGTGCACAAAACATCAGACAGCTCTTGCGCAAGCTGAAATTGAAGATGCTCAGAGAACAACGACTTTGAATTATATTGAGTTCGATTTAGATTCAAAAGCAAAATCCAAAGAGAAAATCCTTATAGCGACAACAAGGCCAGAATTCCTTTCAGCTTGCGTCGGCATATTCGCCAATCCTCAAGATAAAAGATACAAGAAACTTATAGGCAAAGAAGCGATAGTCCCGATATTCCATCAAAAAGTCAAGATAATGTCAGATGATAAAGTAGACAAAGATTTCGGAACAGGCATAGTCATGATATGCACTTTTGGAGACACAACAGATATTGAATGGTGGAAGAAGCATAAGCTCTCACTCAGGAGCATAATCTCTAAAGAGGGCAGATTGATTAATTCAGGCATCCTGAATGGCCTTTCATTAAATGAAGCTAAAAAGAAAGCTCTTGAAATTCTAAAACAAGAGGATAGGCTGAAAAAACAAGAATCTTTGAATCAGACAGTCGGGACATGTTGGCGCTGTTCAACGCCTGTCGAATTCATAGTCACAAAGCAGTGGTTCATAAAGACCCTTGCTCATAAAAAAGAGCTTATTGAACAAGCAAAAAAAATAAATTGGTATCCAGATTTTTACAGAGCTAGATATGATGATTGGGTCCAGAACTTGCAGTGGGATTGGTGCATCTCAAGACAGAGATTCTACGGAGTCCCTATTCCTATTTGGTACTGCAAGAAATGCCACAAGATCATGATTGCAGACAAAAATCAGCTTCCTATTGACCCTGAAAAAGACAAGCCAAAATCCAAATGTTCCTGTGGTTCAAATGAATTCATCCCAGAGCAAGATGTCTTCGATACTTGGATGACCTCGAGCATGACCCCCCAGATTGCCACAAGAACCTATGATAATTTCAATCCAATGTCCTTGAGACCCCAGTCTCATGATATAATAAGGACTTGGGCTTTCTATACTATCTTAAAATCTCATCTGATATTCAAAAAAATCCCTTGGAAAGATATAGCCATAGGCACTTTTGTCCTAGACCCTCAAGGCAAGGGGATGCATAAGAGCAAAGGGAATTCTGTCTGGTTTGAGGATTTATATAGCAAATATCAATCAGTAGACATAATCAGGTACTGGGTCGGAACAGCGACCTTCGGAGAAGATCTTCCTTTTCAAGAGAAAGAGCTGATAGCTGGAAAGAAATTCTTAAATAAGCTCTGGAATGCCTCCAAATTCGCATTTATGAACCTTGAAGGCCATGTTCCGAAGGCACAATCAAAAACAGCCTCGCACTCAAATGAGCCTATTGACCAGTATTTTATAGAAAAACTTGACCAGGTGATCAGAGAAGCTGATATGGCTTATGATAAATATTCAATAGGAGAGGCTAAGAGAAAAGCAGAGCAATTTTTCTGGCACGATTTCTGCGACAACTATCTTGAGATAATAAAGAAAAGGATATATCAAGGCTCTGGAAAAGAGAAAGAACAGGCTCAAAGCACCTTGTATCATCTCATGCTCAAACAGCTCAAGCTCTTTGCCCCAATAGTCCCTCATCTTACTGAAGAGCTATATCAGATGTATTTCAAATACCATGAAAAAGTCAAGTCAATCCACATATCCGAATGGCCAAAAGCAGAGACAAAGATAAATGAAAAGATAAAGAAGGCAGGAGACAAGTTCATCGAAATCCTAACTAAAGTCAGAATGGAAAAATCAAAAGCCCAGAAATCCATGAAATCCGAGATAATCCTGACACTGAGCAAAGAAGATACCTCATTGCTCAAAGAAATGCTCCCAGACCTCCAAGAAGTCACACACGCCAAAGAAATCAAAGTTGGAGAGTTTAAGATAGAGATGCTCTAGGACGAGTTACTTTAGACCAAGTATCTCTCGAGCCAATAACATGTCTTGTTCTTCTACAGATATAATCTACAGCAGAAGGATCTTTCCCATATCTCAAAGGAACAAACCCAACATGCCAAACATTGCATTCTGGGCATTGATATCCCACAGGAGATTCTTCTACTTGATCCACTCTAAGCATAGCAACCACCAAGAATCTTCCATCACTAAGCTCTTCAATACTATCAACAACTTGCCCAATATCCCCCCATCTCTCTCCTATTTGCGTCGATCTCTCCAAATCTATAGGAAGTTTATAATCGCTTTTTCTATCCCCCTCCGATAATTCCTTGCCAGGCGGATCGCTATAGGGGCCAAATTCGAACAGAAGTGTTTTACCTCTCTCCCATGCTTCTATAAGCTTCTTTCTATTGCCCACAGGTATCGCCATCTCTTAATGTATAATCAAGATTTTAAATATTTTATCATGCTGAAATATCTCTCTATTTTCTAATCCAGCCCTCCCTCTCGCTCTCTTCTTTCAATCTAAAAATGTGCAGTTTTATTTACATAACCCTGAAGGAATGATTAAAACAAATTGACTTCTTTGAAAATTCCTAGTCAAACGCCTCTCCTGCGACCGATAAGAACAATCCCTCTAATTTTCCAAGACCATTCACATCATGTATAAACAGGGCGATTTTCGATGCAAGTTCAGGCATGAAAAGGTTTATGCCTGGAACAAGCAATCCGGCAGTATTGGCCTGCTCTCTCGCCAGCCCAAGTTCTTTTCTTCCACAATAGATGTAAGCAAGATTCACTCTTGCAATGGCTTCTCCGGGGGGATTTCTCCTCTCACCATATCCCTCGACCTTTTGCAAAGCGATTCTTAAAGGTTAGCAAGAAATCCAGCGGAGCGGTGTCCACTTTAGTGGACGGAT
>CAZKFK010000049.1:0-4747 GCA_964552095.1 Candidatus Woesearchaeota archaeon
AGCAAAAAGTTGCCCCTCAGGGCAACCCTTTAGGGCGTGGGAGGACGTCACAATTAATATTAAAATGCTAGATTCATACTCAAGTCCAGAGATAAAGAAAAGAGGGCAAGTCAGTCTGGAATTTGTCCTTGTGTTCTTGATACTGACTCTTTTTGTAGTTGCTTTCTTTGTCGTGATATACTCTAATATGGCGCAGGGGAGGATAAAGAATGAGAATGATCTGACAGAAGATGCTGCCAATTTCCTCCAGCAAGAACTTATACTGGCTTCCAGAGTAGAGAGCGGCTATATAAGGACATTCATCCTTCCGCAGAGGATAGGGACTAGAGAGTATGATATAAACATCAATGATTATTCCCTGGTTGTGAATACAAGCAGGGTCATAACAATCCGTGGGATTCCTTTAGTCAATCCTGGGGCCAAGTTCTATCCAGGCACGAATAATACTATAATAAGAAATGATACTTATCCGTACATTTTCATAAATCCAGAATAATAAAAAATAAAAAGAGGTCAAAAAGAAAAATGAAGATGATGAAAAATAAAACTGCACAGGTGTGGACCATTGATTTAGCGATATCTCTTGTGCTATTTATTGGAGTCATATTCTTGTTCTATAATTATTCGATAAGTTTTGCAAGAGAGGACCCCTTGACCAATGACCTTGTCAAGGATGCAGGATATGTCTCAAATTCTCTTATGGGGACAGGATATCCTGAGAACTGGCCTGTTCTTGGGATAAATGAGAGTGTCTCCTTTGGATTCGTTGATAATGGGATGCTGAACATAACAAAAGTCAGTGCCCTGAATAATTGGACGAAAGATCCTGCGAACTATACCCTGTCAAATGTCAAGTTGCATACTCGATATGAATACTATCTGGAATTTTATGGAGGGACTCTCGGGATGCCCAAGGGTGATGAAGAGCTTCCAGAGCATGTCGGCAAAGCCTATACCCCTGATACAAGACAGATAGTGAAGATACAGAGGCTTGTTGCTGTCAATGACACAAGCTCGGGCTATAGGGTCAGACCGATGAAACTAAACATATACATATGGACAGATGAAAGAGCATAAACTCGTATGGGCGCGGCCCCTAACAAGTCACCCAACACGAGAAAAGAAAAATGAATAAAATGATAAAGAATACAAGAGGATTTTACTTCACTCTAGATGCTCTTATGGCTTTTGTTTTGCTTGTTGTAGTCATTGTGCTGCTGCCTTACAGCAGTCTACAGAAGACAAGCGAATACTATAAGACATCTTATCTCCAAGAGGATGCTCTTCAGATCTTCTCGAATGTAAAGACCATGGATGTGAACAACGAAGAGATAAACAGCATAATCACCGACAGCACATATAATGAAACTCTCAATAGAGATGATTTCTTGATCGAGAGTGTTTCAAAGCTCTGGGCAGTCAATGGGACTTTAGAGAAAGACTCTGCAGGAGATGCCAGGATAATCGCGAGCGAGTTCTTTGGAGATGTGTTTGATACGCGGGATAACATCGGATTGTTCTTCAGCAATGGAACAGAAAGAGAATTGATCTTCTCTGAGAATGAAAGCCCTTATCAGAACGGAGAGAGATATGTTGTCGGAGCCACTAATTTCATCAGCGGACTTTCAAAAGGCAAGGCATTCAAGGGAAATACTGCGAGAGCATTCTTGAGGAGGAAAGAGAGCACGAAGTTCGTCTACTTCGGAGGATATATAGGGGACGGCAATATAACTTCTCTAGTGGATCTGACTGGGATGACGAACATCTCGAATGTGAGCATGGAGATAGCGATGAACCATGATTTTAAATTGTATATAAATGGGAATTATGCAGGAGATTATCTAGGTTCAAGCAATCTTTTCATTCCCCAATTAATCTATCTCCCCAGCAGCAGTTTTAGTTATTTTAACAATGGCACAAATACAATAGAATTTAACAGTTCTTCAGATAAATTGTCTGTCTCTGGGGGGTATATGAAGATAGATTACGACACCAATGAACCGGAATATAAAGCTGTTAAAACACAATATCTTCCCGGAATAGACGGGCTTATTAATATCTATGATTCTATCTACTCTCCTAATCTGATAAAATCTATGGGTGCAAGGATACACTACAGTGTGAATATAACAACTAATCAGAATTTCACCATATTCCTGAAAATAGGGAATATAACAATATATAGGAATACTACAAATTACAGCGTCACTGATTTTGTGCAGATTCTGAATGATTCGTATATAAAGAATTCTGGTTTGGATTATGAATTGATAAGCAATAAGACTATTCCGGTAAAGCTGGGGTTTGAAGAGATTTCTGGGAATGCTTCTATAGGAGAAGGGACAGCAGATGTCATAATTGTTACAGATGTTTCTGGAAGTATGGCTTGGAAGATAATCGAGGATGATGTCAGTGGCAATAATATAAACGTCAACAGCTGCGGGAATATGTCTGACCCAAACAATGCCATCTTTTCTGACAATACCAATAGAATCAGCCTCGCCAGATGCATAAACATTGAATTCGTGAAGACCCTGCTTGCATCATCTGGAAATCGGGTGGGGCTTGTGGCATATGAAGATAGCCCGATGATATCTTCCTATATAAACTTGACAGATAATCTGACTAGGATAAACAATTCTATAGCTAGTTATGGTGCTGGCGGCGGGACAGGGATATGCGGGGGCGTAAGAAAAGCAAGGATAATGTTCCAGGAGCAGAGCAATTCATTAAGGAGAAAATTTTTGGTCGTTATGACTGACGGATTGGCAAATATGCAGTGCAATGAAGTCAATGAAAATGATACCACAAATAGATGCTCGCCGCCAGATTGCGTCTCTGGAAATTGCAGTTCGACTTATGGCGGAGATTGCCAATACAGAGTTATAAAAACATATGATTCTGGGGAGAGCAGAGCCAATATATTCGGAAATTTGAGCAAAGGCCTTCTTGCTTTCGGTTCTTCATCTGGAGAGAAGGAAGGTTTTTCCTTGATTGATGGAAGATGGATGAATAATGGTTCAATAGTGTCTGGTGTGACCAGATTAGGATATTCAACGACAGTTTATAACCTAATCAATGATAATAAATGGGTCTTGATAGCATCAAATTATGGTGATAAGAATAATCTTGCAGGATATTACTGGAATGGCTCTGGCTGGACCCTAAATAATTCTTTAGTTTTCGGATTAAGGTCTATTGAAGACGGGGTAGTATCTGAAATAGTCTATAACTTCTCTGGCTCGAATACGTTTGAGGCATTTATTGGATTGTCAAATGGGAATTACAAAGGATATTATTGGAATGGCTCTGGCTGGGCTTCAAATAATTCCCTGGTTTCGGGATTGAGTGATGCTGGCAGTTATTCCTTTTTATCAGTTGCTTATAATGTAACTGGAAGCGGAAAATGGGCATGCATAATCGGGAGGACATCAAGCTCCTCTCTTTTAGGATATCAGTGGAACAACAACCAGTGGGCATCAAATTCTTCTCTTGTTTCGGGATTGAGCGGAGATACTACCTATGCACATACTCCGGAATTTGTATACAATATAACCAAAGGGAAGTGGTTTATCTTGATTGGAATTGAAAATACTAATTCTAATGATGATGGATATCTATCTGTCTGGGATTCAAATAGATGGTATAAGACTTGTGGCGACCATGTCTCAGATACAGCAGCTGACGAGGCAATAGATGAATCTGGAAAAATCGCAAGCTTAACGAATTATAACAAGACCTATTCAATAGGTTTTGGGCCGATAGAGTATTGTTCCTTTGCTGAAGATGAATTGAAACAGATATCTTCTCAGGGTAACGGGGAGTATTTCTTGAGCAAAAACGCTACAGCTTTAAGGGAAATGATGAAAAAGTGGGCAGATGAAATCACGAGCTTAAGTTATTCTGAACAGGCTTCAAATGTAAGCGGGAACTTCTCTTCTAAGCTCTATCCAGATTCTTATATTTCTTATGATTATGATTCTCCGAGTCTGGCTGAGAGGGATTTGATAACTTACGAGAGCCAAAATTTCAATTCTTCTAGCCAGGCATCTTTTAATTTTTCAGATGGAGCTCCTGTTGAAGTTGTTGTGACATCCTATTCTGGAACAAAGTGGACAAAATCTTTGATAATAGACAATCATAATGGCAGTGGATTCAGGACAGTCTATAACCTGAGCGATTATGGGACCAATTATCTCTCTTTTGGCGATCCTTTTAGGGTCAACATTCCTATAAACCAGGTGTCTAATAATAATCTCGTTGAGCTGAAATTGGCGAATTTGACTGGCGAGGAAAATGCGAGCACATATGACAAGATAATTTATACGCTTTCAATTGTCTCGAATTATTCATATTCAAAAGTCGTCCCAAGAGCGCAGGGATGCAATTGGACAGCAGAATATTACAAGGGAGAAGACACATTTTTGGTGCCGGAGAATTATAGCGGCCCGAACAAATGCTACTATAACAGCACTATACAAAATGAGGATTTCAAGTGCGCTACGACAAATCAAGGGAATGAGATCTTGGAGAATGACGCGATTGTCCAGGCGACTTACTATCTTTTCAGAGAGAACTTTGATAAAAATCCAGATGATTGTAAATTAGATATAAAAGTTTCAGATTACTATCTGAATACTATGCTGCTGCCATCAGTACCATTCCTCTACTATTCAAAGGTGGAATTTTTAAGCTGGAGATAAAATGATGATAATAACAATAAGTAAGTATAACAAAACAAATAAAT
>CAZKFK010000050.1:0-3316 GCA_964552095.1 Candidatus Woesearchaeota archaeon
ATTAGAATACCTTGGAGTAGATTAATTTTACTCCAAGGACTTTTTCAACAGAGCCAGATTGAACAATATATTTAAATATGCATATACTCTTGATATATTGATGGTCATATAGGTATGATCCTCGCCCAAAAATCTGGGCAATTTGAAGTAAAAAAAGGAGGTAAAAATAAAAAATGAGGTCTAGGAAAGGACAGGCAGCAATGGAGTTCTTGATGACCTATGGATGGGCAATCCTTATCGCGATCATTGCAATAGCTGCTTTGATTGCGTTTGGTGTTTTCAATCCACCTGTTCAAGAAGTATGTACAGGAAGCGGAGGTCTTGGAGCTGTCATCAACGGCGTAATCTGTTCACCAGATACCATATACGCTAAAGTCGGCAATGCAATCAACATAACAATTGATAATACATTGGCAACGCCAATCAACTTGACTGTTGTATCTGTGACTGTCAAAAGAAATGCTGGTTCGACATCTTGTGCAACACCAACTGCCACTAGCTTTGAGAATATGCCGGCTGGTTCGGTGCAAATAATGCAATTGACTGGCTGTAATCCGGCGACTGCAGGAAAACCGTATGAAGCGACTATAACTGGAACCTTTTCGGATGGTGTAAACACTTATCCGTTCAGTTTCAAGTTCATAAAGAAAACTTCATCATAAGAATAAATCTTTTATTTATTTTTTTCTTTTTTATATTTATTTTTCTTGTATCTTATTTAAGTTAAAAAAGAAGTTAAAGAAGAAAGAGAATCATGTATTTCTATTGTTATGCATCTCTTTATGTAATCTTATGCATCCTTAATTGTTTATACTCTGCTATTCTTTTAAGAAAGTGTAAACAAGATTATTAGAATAATAATCCAGCACAGTAGCCCAAATCATGTCTTCCGTCTGGATAAACTTCTGCAAGCCGAGCAAATTCATCTCTGACTGCTTTTGGGATAGTGCCTTCTAATGTGCTTGCCAGGCATCGAGTATCTTTCAACACTAAATCAGAAATATCCAAATCAGATGGCTGGCTTGCTTCATAATAAATACTGCCGCTCAAAAGAGCTATTTTTTCATCAAGCGTTGATGGGAATTTGACAAACATATCCATGGCCCGCACCATTTTGCCTGCAAACACTACTTGTAGTTTTTGAATAGTCCCGCTTTGTCTTTCAATATTTAGAACTCTTGGATTTTTATAAGGAATATTGACATCACTACAAAAAGCATTGGCTTCAAAAGGAGTGATAATAATTCTTGTTCTTGAAGCATCGTCTTCTTTTATATTTGCACTTACTCTAAGTTCCCCTGAAGGTAGATATTCAATAGGGAATCCTCTTCCAGCACTAACACCAGTAGCTGGGCTTCCAGATATATCTTGATATAATATCTGCGTCCTGAAATAAATTCCCCCCTGCATAGGCGCAGTCCGTTGCCATGCCATGCTTTTCCAGATTTATCTCCTTTTTAAAGATTGTTGTGATATTCTTATAGAGAATAGAAGTGAGCAGTTGGCCGTAGGCCACTTTTTGTTGCCCATCATCCTTGGATGAAGTGGGCATGTCAACATCAGACTAAGCGCCTCAATCGAGGCTTGCACCAATCAAGGCGTCCGTGCTCAAAAATCTTTTAAGATTTTTGGCACGCCTCGTTCACTTATGTGAACTCAGCGTTTCATCAATTCTCTTTCTTCAATTGTCAGCGCATGCTTCATTCATCTGAAAGAGCTGTGTCGTTTCTGTTACGTTGCTTCCTTTCACAAGGATCTTCCTTTCGGAAGATGATTTTTTCATGAACAGAATAATCTCTGTTCATGGGTGAGCGGACCTTCCTCCGATGTATAGAACTCATTGACAGTTCTGTTTTGAGCACCAGGAAGTTGACTGGCCAACTACTCAAAAATATCAAGATTTTTGAGTTTAAAAGGCTTTGGAAAGCAGGGGATATATTATAATAATCATTATAAATAAGAGGATTTTTCTTTTTCAATGGCAGAAAAGATTGAAAAAATAAGAGATGCCCAAAAATTTGTGAGGTTCTTTGCTCAAAGAAACAAATGGAAAGACGCTCCTAATATTGACAAATTCGACCATGTACATGAAGAATTGATTGAGATGTCAAAACATTTGAGATATAAATCAGAGAAAGAGAAGATAAAATACATCAAAGAGCATAAAGGAATTTTCAAAGATGGTATGGGTGATTTATTTTTTGCACTCTGCAGACTGGCAAATCAGTTGAATGTTGATATTGAAGATGCTTTTAATATGGTCAAGGATGAAATTCTTGAAAAATATACTCAAAAGAAGCATGAAAATAAATTGATAAGGTAATAGACTCCATTTTCTCTTTTACACTACACTCATTTTCAGTGATTTTTAATTAAAAATAAAGATAATGATAAATGTTTTTATCTCATAATATTAAAAAGATTTATATAGGATTTTTTACTCTATCTGTAGTGTAAAAATAGGTAGTAAAAGATCACTAAAAGAGAGTCCAAAATATATGAAACTAGTTTTGACTAGATTAGAGTATACTTTGGTATCTTTTAGACCTTATGCAAGATGTCATATAAAAGATATATAAAAATTGGTGGGAAAGTCTACGGCCCTTATGAGTATCGAAGTCATAGAGATAAGGATGGTAGTGTAAAAAGCCATTACATAAAAAAAGTTGATTCTTCTGAGATAAAAAAAAGTTTTCTTTCTTCTGATGTAAATGATAATAATAGAAAGGGTTCTGAGAAGTCTCTCATTCTTATTCCTGTTTTCGCTTTGATAATAATCTTGATTGCAGCTTTTGCTTTTGTCGGAGTGAGATATGGAGAGGAGATACTTCGGTTCACTGGATTCGTATCTGGTGAGAATGTCTCTTACCATCAAGATGCTCTTGGCATAGAACTTAGTGAGGCAGATAGCTATACTTGGGTCCCTTCTTATAATGGCCAGATGTCCAGTGTCGGGATTTCAGGTAGCATAAAAATTTTAGACCAAGGGCATGTCAGTGTCTATCTTGGGGATAAACTGGTTTTTGACAGTTCGAGAGTAAGTGAGATGAAGAATGATACTAGCAGGGGCATGTTCTTGACTGGTTTTGTTTCAAGGGGCGATGAAAGTCCAGCGCCTGAAAGAAGGCCCTCGCCATCAAAAGGAGGAGGGGGTGGAGGAGGACATGGCGGCGGAAGTTCTGGTGGAGGAAATGGAGGTTCTGGCGGAGGCTCAAGCAATAAGAGCAAGGAGAATGAGAGCAATCAAACAATTCCTCCAATTACAATCCCTGGAAATTTCACTCTTGAAAATGGAACGAACTTAAGCCTTGAGAAC